>JAJZAG010000112.1 GCA_021799555.1 Deltaproteobacteria bacterium
CGTCGAGGACCGCTTCCGCCGCGGTCAGCACTCCTCCCGCCGCCAACAGCGCGGTCCGATACGTGTCCGGACAGCTATGCGTGTCGGGGTCGAAGTCGAAGCGCGCGACCGACGCGGTACGCGCGACCGACTCGATATAGTCCGCGCTGTGGCATAGCGCGATCTCCTCGAGCGTCGCCGCACGCGGCGCGCGAAACTGCAGGTTCGGCCGCTCGAGCGATTCCGCCATCTCGATCATCGCTGCGATCCGCGCGGGACGCTCCGGATGCGATCGTCCCCCGAAATGCTTTTCATAGGATCGGTCGGTCACGATCGCGGTCTTGAGCATCGTTGACTCCACAATCTGTGCTAAGAATGATCAGTCAAGCAGTATGCATCCGTGCTCGTGGAAACAATATAGCGCCGGAGCGGCAAATTCGCGCAATTGGACCTGTTTGAAATAGCAATTGTCCTCGCGATCGCGCTGATCGTGCTCGGACCCGAGCGCCTGCCCGAGGTCTTGCGCACGCTCGGCAAAATTCTGCGCGAGTTGCGTGCCGCCAGCAACACTGTCATGCGCGAGCTGACCGAGGCGCTCGACGAAGAGCCGGCCCGCGCCGATTCCTCAGCCCCCGCGCTCGAAGATCCCGCCCGCGCGACGCGGCCCGCCGCCGCTCCCGCACCTGCAATACCAGCCGCGCAGGCGCCCGACGCGACCGTAACCGCCGCGGCCAAGACCGTGCCGCCGCAAGATCGATCCTCCTGAGCGCATCCGACCGTGACAACCGGAGAGTTATCTACGCCGCAGACGCCGCCGCCGGACACGGCGCTCCTGCCCACCCCCACCGTCTCCGATCCGCCCGGAGCGCCGGACGACCCCGATAGCGCGGCACTCGCCCGCATGTCGCTCATCGAGCACTTGAGCGAGCTGCGCGTGCGCCTGGTATATGCGGCGATCGCGCTGCTGATCGGATTTCTAGTCGCCTATGCGATCGATGATCAGCTTTTCGCCATCCTGACCTGGCCGATTCGCGAGGTTTCGCACGGCAAGGTATTGCTGATCGGCACGGGCGTGGGGGAAGCGTTTTTCACCAAGATAAAAGTCGCGTTGATCGCGGGCCTGTTCATCGCGAGTCCCGCCGTGTTTTACGAAATCTGGAAATTCATCGCACCCGGCCTCTACGACACCGAGCGCCGGATGGCGCTGCCGTTCATCGTCTCGGCCAGCCTCTTTTTCATCCTGGGCGGATACTTTTGCTGGGCGGTTGTGTTCCGCATCGGCTACGCCTTTTTCCTTTCGCAATACGCCAGTATCGGAATCACGCCGACCATCCGGATCAGCGAGTATCTAGCATTTTCCGCCAAGCTCTTGCTCGCCTTCGGAATTACCTTCGAGATGCCGATCTTCGCGTTCTTTCTGACCCGGCTCGGGATGATCGATCACAAGCTGATGATCCATCATTTCCGCTACGCGATTCTGATCATCTTCATCGTATCCGCGATGCTGACGCCTCCCGACATGGTGTCGCAATTCCTGCTCGCAATTCCGCTGCTCGGCCTCTACGCGCTCAGCATCGGCGTCGCTTACGTTTTCCGCGCTCCGCAAGCTCCGAATCCTGCCGCCGCTCCGGCGGGCGGAGCGGACGCCGGCTAATCATGTGACCGCTGACGCGGCGCCGTCAGCAAAGTGAAAGGACTCACGATGGCAGTACTTAAAGACCAGCCTCGCGCATTTGGCGCGCCGGGAATACCGCCGCGATGGACCCGCAGCGCCAAAGACGTCGTCGGCACGGCCTATTCCTCGGTCAGCAGGGTATGGTTCACGATCTCGAACGGCGTGATCAACGAAGTCTATTATCCGACGATTGATCTCCCCCAGGTTCGCGATCTCCAGTTCCTGATCAGCGACGGCAAAACCTTCTTCCACGAGGAACGCCGCAATCTCATCTCAAAAACTGAATACCTCGCCGAGCACGGCCTCGGCGCTCGGATCGTCAACAGCGATCCCGACGGCCGCTATCAGCTCGTCAAGGAAGTCCTGTCCGATCCGCATCAGCCATCCCTGTTGATTCAGGTGCGGCTCGAAGGCGATCCGGATTTCGTCGCCAAGCTGCACCTGTACGTTTTACTCTCACCGCATCTCGGGGTGGGTGGATGGGCAAACAACGCCAACTTGACCAGCATTATCGGCCGCGAATTCATGAGTGCGCACAAAAATGAAAACTGGCTCGCCATCGCGGCCACCGTGCCCTTCGTAAAACGCTCGTGCGGATACGTCGGCACCACCGACGGATGGCAGGACCTCTCGCACAATTTCCGCCTCGATTATGAGTTCGCCTCCGCGCCCGACGGCAACGTCGCCGTTACCGGCGAGATCGATCTGAGCGCCTCGCGCAGCTTCACGCTCGGGCTCTCCTTCGGTCACGGATTGCATCGCGCCGTCACCGCCCTGTTCCAATCGCTCGGCACCCCCTTTCAGGAGCATCGCGAGCGCTTCATCGAGCAATGGGAGCGCGCTTCGCACCACTCCCTGCCAATCGGCAGATCGGCGGGCGACGGCGGCGAGCTTTACCGCCGCTCGCGCGAGCTGCTCCTCGCCCATGAAGACAAAAGCTTTCCCGGCGCGATGATCGCCTCGCTCAGTATTCCGTGGGGAGAAGCCAAGGGCGACGAGGATCTGGGCGGATATCATCTGGTCTGGACCCGCGACATGGTCAACAGCGCCACCGGCCTGCTCGCCTCGGGCGACATGGCGACCCCGATGCGCGCGCTCATCTATCTTGCCTGCACCCAGCACGAAGACGGCGGCTTTTCGCAGAATTTCTGGCTCGACGGCACACCCTACTGGCAGGGAATTCAGCTCGACGAAGTCGCCTTTCCGCTGATGCTGGCGTGGCGGATGCACAAGGCGGGCGCGCTCGGAGATTACGATCCGTATCCGATGGTGTTGGCGGGCGCGCGCTATCTCTTGCGCCACGGGCCGGCGACCCAGCAAGAGCGGTGGGAAGAAAACAGCGGCTTTTCACCCTCCACGATCGCCAGCAATATCGCCGCGGTCGTGTGCGCCGCGTGTATGGCGCGCGAGCGCGGCAATCAAGTCACCGCTCAGTTCCTCGAGGAGTACGCCGACTTCCTCGAATCACACGTCGAAGCGTGGACCGTCACCAACCACGGCTTCCTGGTTCCCGGCATCCGCCGCCATTACGTGCGCATCACACCCGCCGACGCCGAAAGCCCGCATCCAAATGAAGATCCCGATGCCGTCATGGTGCACATCAACAATCGCCCGCCCGGCCATCAGACCGAGTTCCCGGCCGCGGAAATCGTCGATGCCGGCTTTCTCGAGCTGGTCCGCTACGGAATCCGCCGCGCGGGAGATCCACTGATGGAAGATTCACTGCGCGTCATCGACGCCGTCCTCAAGGTCAATCTGCCGCAAGGTCCGTGCTGGCGCCGCTATACTCACGACGGCTATGGCCAGCAAGACGACGGCGGCCCGTTCCTGACGTATGGGCGCGGACGCCCGTGGCCGCTTCTCACCGGCGAACGCGGCCATTACGAGCTTGCCGCCGGCCGCGACGCGCGCCCCTACCTGCGCGCGCTCGAAGCATTCGGCAACGAGACGCGCCTGTTGCCCGAACAGGTCTGGGACCGGGAGGATATTCCCGCAGCGCTGCTTTATCTCGGCAAACAGACGGGCGCCGCGATGCCCCTGATGTGGGCGCACGCGGAATATATCAAGCTCTTGCGCTCGATCTGGGACGGCCAGGTCTTCGATTTGATTCCCGAAGTCGCCGAACGGTATTTGACGGTGCGCCCGCGCCGCCCGATCGAGGTGTGGAAGTATCATCGCCGCCGAATTGCCGCGGTCAAGGCTCCCGTGCGCTTGCGCCTGCAACTGCCGCGTCCGTTCATGCTCCATTGGACCAAGGACGAATGGCGTCACAGCCACGACACGCAATCGACGCCGACCGCGTTGGAAATCCATTTCGTTGATATCGATATCGGCAGCGCCGACCGCGCCCCCGTCCGCTTCACCTTCTTCTGGCAAGACACCAAAATCTGGGAGGGCCAGGACTTCGCCGTAGAGATAATCCCGTGAACCGCGCCCTCTGTTTCCTCTCCCTATCAGAGAGAGGTCACGTGAGGGTCCGAACCCAGCGCGGGGCGCAAGCCCCGCGCGATTCAAAGAAGGCGAGCCCGCGCGTTCCTACATTTCAGTCCATTTCCAGTCCCGCCACAGGCTCACCGAGATGGCGCAGGACATGGCGGCGTCACGCCCTGTGTCGAACGCCGCGGTCGCCGCGATTACGCCTTCAATCGAGTCTTATTCCTCACAGTTGTCTTAGCTACCGGTTCGGGTCGCTGAAGATGCGCGCGTATTTCGCGCGATCAACGTTGCCCCCGCTGAGAACCAGCCCCACGCGCCGACCGCGCATCTGATCCTGCTCTTTGAGCAACGCAGCCAGAGTCGCCGCGCCCGCGCCTTCGGCCACGTTGTGCGTATCAGTAAAGTAATGCCGCATCGCCTCTTCGATCTCCCCATCCGACACACTAACCACGCGCTCGGCAAACCGGTTGACGATCTCGACCGCGTCAGCATCAGGAACGCGAACCGCGAGCCCGTCGGCTTCCGTCTTCGCCGAGGCCGTTGAGACGGGCTTACGAGCCGCAAACGAAAGCGCGTAGGCCGGCGCTGCGTCCGACACGACGCCGACAATCCTGGTCGTAAGACCCAGCGCCTCGCGCGCCGCGATGGTTCCGCAGATCCCCGAGCCGAGGCCGATCGGTACGTAGACCGCATCCATCCCATTCACGGCGCGCAGAAACTCGAGCCCGTAGGTTGCAACGCCCCTCACTAGCGGCTCAGCAAATGACGGAACCATCGTGAGATTGCGCTCGCGCGCGACCTCCGAAGCGTGCTCCAGAGCGTCCTGGAAGTCGCGGCCGTGCTCGATCAGCTCAGCGCCGAGCGCTTGGATCGCTGCGTTCTGCTCGACGCTGTTGCCGTGCGGGACCACAATCGTCGCGCGCAATCCACGCCGTCGCGCCGCGAACGCGATGCTCCGCCCGTGGTTGCCACGGGTAGCCGCAATCACGCCCACCGGCGCCGATCCTCGGGCAAGCAGATCGTCGATGTAAACCAGGCCGCCGCGCACCTTAAATGCACCGACGGGCGTATGGTTCTCGTGCTTCACCCGGATCTCGGCGCCGCATCGCGCCGAAAGCGTTGCCCAGCAGATTTCAGGCGTCGGCTTCATCGCCGACGCGACCACCCGCGCGGCTTGCTCTATCTGTTCAAGTCCGGGCAGCGTCATCGGGCAACCTTCTCCGTTTTGAGGTCGAGAACCGCAGACAATGCGTGCGGATCGGGGTCGTCTGGAATTTCCCTTTTTGACCTGTCTCGTCAGCAGAACCATATTGCAAATGAACGCCGTCGCGCCAGTTTTCGAGGCGTATACCGCCGCACGCGCTTGGACCTGGCGCCAAAGCGCCTAGTGCTATCGCTCCGCCGCGCCGAGACCGCATTCCGATTGCTTTCGAATCCCGCACGCGGCGGTGAGGTGAGGGCGGCGCAATTTGGCGCGCCCCTTCATGCTTCATTGGGCCACGGACGAATGGCGTCACAGCCACGACGCGCAATCAACGCCGACCGCGCCCTCTGATTCCTCTCCCTGTCAGGGAGAGGAATCAGAAGGGGTGGGGCTAGGCGATGATGCGGAGTTCGAAATCTTTTGCCAGCGATTCTAGCAGCGCTTCCACGTCGGCCGCCTGATCCTCGGCGAAGTAGAGCCGCAGGTAGTGGCGCGCCGGATCCTCGGTCCGTAGCGTCGCCAGGTTGTCGTAGGACTCGATGATCGACTTGAATGCGACGATTCGCGCGGGCGCGATCGCGATCAAATGGCTTTTCAACCTGGGCGCCGCTTCACCCATCGTCTTTTCGCTTTCCGCTCCCGTACGCGTCATCCGGCGCGGTTTACTGCGCGACGCCGCCTCCGTAGATTCTAGCCGATGGCGCTCGCGCGGCTTCTCTTCGTAACCGGAAAGGGCGGCACCGGCAAGAGCACGGTCGCCGCGGCTGTCGCCCATGCCCTGTCGCTCGAGCGCCCCACCCTGCTCGCCGATCTCGATCCACGCCTGAGCGCGGCCGCGATGCTGCTCGGCGCTCCGCTCTCGGGCGCCGCCCCCGTGCGCGTCGCGGCCAATCTTGAAGTGATCGCGCTGAACGCGCGCGCCGAGCTCGAAGCCTTCATGCGCCGGATCGTTCCGGTCGCCGCGATCTCGCGCCGGATGCTCAAGAGCAGAACCTTCGGCTATGTGACGGCCGCACTGCCGGGGCTCGAAGCGTTCCTGATGCTCGAGCGATTGCGCATCATGGCCGGCGACGCCGCGCTCGAAGACCGCCGCGTGGTGGTCGATGGGCCCGCGTCGGGCACCGCGCTCGAACTGCTGTCGGTGGCGCGCGGGGTCAAGGGAATCGCGCCCGCCGGCGCGCTCAATCGAATCGCGCACAGCGTCGAGAGCTTTCTTCGCGATCCCGAACGCTTCGGCGTAATCCTGACCGTCACACCCGAGGAACTCGCAATCCGCGAGGCGCTCGAACTTGCCGCCGCGCTGCGCGAGCATCTGGGTATCGCGACCGTCGCCGCCGTAATGAATCGGGTGCCCACGCCGCTTTTCAGCCGCGCGGAACTCGACGCGTTAAAACCGCTTCCGGCCCATCGCCATCTCGCCGAGCGCCGCGAGCACACCCGAGCGGCCGCGCGCCGCGCGCGCAGGGTATTTTCTCATGCGGGGATACGGATGCTCGACCTGGCGATGCTCTATCGGCCCACGATGAGCCGTGCGGAAGTGGAAGAACTCGGCGTCACGCTTGCGGCGGAGATGCCCACGCTATGAAACGCCTCGATCTTGGCGCCATCAGACTCGCGATCTGCCTCGGCCCCGGCGGCGTCGGCAAGACCACGATCAGCGCCGCCCTCGCGCTCGGCGCCGCCGTGAGCGGGCGGTCCGTTGACGTGATGACGGTCGATCCGGCACCGCGCCTGCTCGACGCGCTCGGCCTTAATGCGCGCGTGTCGGAGCCGCATGATGTCGATCTGCGCGGCGTCCGCGCGGCTGCACGAGACGGCGATGAGCCTGACGGCGGCAAAACTTCAGCGCGCGGACGGCTGCGCGCGATGCGGCTGGAACCGCGCGAGACCTTCGACGCGATCGTGCGCCGCCATGCGCCGTCGCCCGCCGCCGCCGAGGCGATTATCGCGGGCCGCATCTATCGCAGCCTCGCCGGCGCCTTCGCCGGCGTCGCCGACTACATGGCGATGGAAAAGCTGCTCGAACTCACCGCCGAACCTGCGACCGAGTTTATCGTCCTCGATACTCCCCCCGCCTCCGAGGCGATCGATTTTCTCGATGCGCCGCGTCGATTACTCGCGCTGCTCGACTCGCGCGCCGTAAGCCTGCTCGCGCCGCGCCCGGGACGGTTCAGCGGGGGCGTGGTCGATATGGCGGCGCGTGCGGTCCTGGCGGCGTTCGACCGCGTGACCGGTCTCAAGCTGCTCGGCGACGTTCAGGCTTTCGTGAAAAATTTCGAGGGGATGTACGAAGGGTTCGCCGAGCGCGCGCGGCGCGCAGCCGCGATGCTGCGCGCGGAATCGACGGCGGCGATCGTCGTGACGACGGCGGAGACCGGAAGGATTGCGCAGGCCGGCGATTTTATCGCGGCGCTCGGACGCGCGGACCTGCGCGTGCACTCAGTGATCGTGAATCGCACGATGCGGGAGCTGCCCGACGGGCTCGAAATCGAGCGGGCGAAAATGCCCGCCGCGCTAAAGCGCAAGCTAAGGCAAAATCTCACCGATTACGCCGCCCTCAAAACCCGTGAGGCAATTTCTTTCGACGCGCTGCGCGCCGCGATGCCGTCCGGCGCGACGCTGCTGCTCGCCCCCGAACTCGACCACGAGCCGCGCACGCTTTCCGACCTCGCCCAAATCGGCGCACAAATCCATCGCGCATAGCCGTCGCGCGCGCGACTCCGAACTTCTCCTTCCCAAAGAGTTAGCCGGAGCGCCGCCGCCGTGCGCGCGCTGCCGGATATCCCCTCGCCGAACGAAGTTGATATAGGGCGGCGCGGCGCGATGCTTGCGCTTCTTTCGCAAGCTTCGCACCACGCGGTTGGGGAGGTGCTTTCCCGGCGCGGTCCGCCTGAATCGCTCAAAATCGCCGCCGCGGATGGCCCGGGAGATAGTTCAATTAATACTTTAACTAAAGCGCGCAAACCACTGTGCCCGTGGGAGCAAAACGATCATAGCCACGATAGTTCATGGCTGAACAGTTCAGCCTTATATTCTTGCCGCCAATGTGTAGAATTATGGCTATGGCGCCGCAGAGGCATAACATCCGCACCGCATGGAACGCCGATGCCGCGGCGAGTCGTTCCGCGGCGCCGGACGCATTCGGCGCGGCGCCCCAAGGCGGGATTCCGGATACCCCGCGCGCGGGCGATCGAGAAGGCGGGTGGCGCGGGCCGGAAATCAGGGCCGAAATTACCCGAACGATCCCATCGCCGCAGCCGAAAAATCCAGACGGCGCGGCGCAATCTCCGCTCGGGGCAGCGCGCAATTTTTTCAAACGAACCCATCGCGGCCCCACTCCGCACGCCGCCTCGGCGCGGCGACCGCGATGGTATCGCTCTCAATCAGGTCGGCGCTTGGAAGTCTTGCGAAGCGGCTTGGCGGGCGGGCGCGGCTCCTTGTCGGCGAGCAGGCGGTCGAGCTTGATGCTCAGGTTGAGGAGCTGGCTGCTTAGATGGTCGAGCCGCTGCTTCAAGTCGCGCACGTCCTTCTTGGACGGGATATTGACGAAGTCGAGCACGCTCTCGATGTTCCGATCGAAGGACGACTTGTTGGCGAGTAGCTTTTCGCCGGCGCGTCCAAGCCGCGAGCGCAGCTTCGGGTTGGTCATCGCTTCATTGACGATACTGGAAAGGCCCTCTTCGCCCATCTGGCGGAGCCTTGCGATCACGCTTTCAAGATCCTGTCGCGCCATAACCGGTGACTATATCATGGATTGGGGACGGCGGCGCAAAAATGATGGAAACCCTCGCGGCTATCGTGAGCATCACCTCCGGCTTCGCGCTGATGGGCTTCAAGTTGCCGGTAGCAACGACTTTGGCAACCTCGATCGTTGTCGATCTGGCGCTCGCGCCGCTCACGGCCGTGATCGCGGCGCGGCGCGGGCGGCGCGCATCGCTGTGGACGATCGCGGGTCTCGCCTTCGGGATGTGGTCATTGGCGGCAGTGCTGGTGATGCCGGCCGCGTCCTCCGCTCGCACGCCGCGCGGCGAGCCTCCCAGCTATCCGCCTACTTCGCATGCCGCCTGAGCCACGCGAGGGTCTTCGCGAAGACGTCGGCTTCGGCGGCGGTTCCGCAAAGGACATCCAGATGACCCCATCCGGGAAACTTGGTGAAGGTCACGTCGCTGCTGCCGGTCGCGTGCGCCGACTGGATCACCCATGCGGGCCAATCGGGCGCGATGTTGGTGCTCGAGAACGCGATGACAGGAATTTCCGATTGCTTGAGCGCCCGCACGAGCGCCGGCGTGAACGGATTTTCAAAATCCTGCACGGCTGGCCAGTAACGATCGTATCCGATCAGCAGACGCGCCAGCACGACAGGATCGGAGTGGCCATCAACGGGGTTCGCCAGTCCACCCTTGCCGCCGAATGCCTTCGCGTCGTAGACGACGTGGATCAGGTTCTCGCGCGCGGTCTTGTATTTCGGGATCGGTGCGGGACCGTTCGGATCGTCGATCACGAACTGCATCAACATCCGCCGCTTCTCGTAGGTGAGATGCTTGCCGCCGAGGTCATCGACGATCCGGTCCGGCGGCTGGCGCATCGTCGGACGGCGCGGCATGAATCCGTCGAGCGCGATAATCCCGCGCACCTTGCCGGGCTGCATCGCGGCGAACAGGTAAGCGAACTCGACGCCGCGGCTGAATCCGGCGACGAAGAGCTTTTCGGATCTGGTCTCGTGCAGGATAAACTCCGCGGCCGCCGCAACGTCGCCCGCGAAGAGCTCGTTGGTCCAGTGCTTGACCACCGGCGCGATGTCGCGCGGGGGCACGGCGCCGGGGATGAAGTGCGTGCGATAGTCCATCGTCCACACGTCCACACCATGCGCGGCGAGATAGACAGGAAACGAGTAGCGAGGATTATCGAGCGCAACCTCGCCGTTCATATTGGTGCCGGGAAGATAGAGGACGGTGATCGCGCGATGCTCTTCGGGGCGCGGCCCGAGCGCGACGCGATGCAGCGCGAGCTTGTCATAGATGGTCGGCCCGGGCTTCGCGAGATAGCGCCATTCGTAAACCGCGTGGTCCCCCGCGAGCTGGCGCGGTCCGCCCGCGAACTTGAACTGCGCGGCCGCAGCGGCGTTGGGCGGCGCGGCCGCAACGGCGCAATCCGGCGCAAGGCATGCCGCCAGCAGCACGATAATTACGAGCGCGGCGCGAGCGACGCGCGCTGTACTGCG
>JAJZAG010000113.1 GCA_021799555.1 Deltaproteobacteria bacterium
CCGCGACGCGTCATCGCATCTAGCCGAGCTGCTGGGCGCGATCCGTTACGCGAGCGCGGCGACCGTCAGCATGACCTTTCGCGAATGCGACTTTCCCGAAAAGCCGTCGAGTTTCGGCTTCGTGGTGCCGATAATCGAAAGACGCAAAATCATCGCTGGCAGCTTCACCAGTCTTAAATTCGAAAACCGAGCGCCCGCTGGGATGATTCTCGCGCGGGTGTTTCTCGGTGGACAGCTTCAGACCGCTATGATGCAGCTCGATGACGAGGCGATGCTGGCTGCCGCACGCGAGGAATTCAGCGAGCTGCTGGGCGTAAGCGCGCCGCCCGCGCTGGCCGTGGTCAAGCGATGGCCTGAATCGATGCCTCAATATGAAGTCGGCCATCTTGATCGCGTCGCCGAAATCGAACGCGCCGCCGCCCGGCTTCCACGCGTCATCTTTGCCGGTGCGGCCTATCGTGGCGTTGGTATTCCAGATTGCATCCGCAGCGGTGAACAAGCCGCCGCCGCGATCCTCGATCTGCTCACACACGATCAACAATAATAAACCGTAATGGCGTCCCGCAGCCTATCGCCCGACGCGGATAGCAGGTGGCCGCGCGTCATCGCGCATGCCGACATGGATGCCTTCTACGCTTCGGTCGAAATTCTGGATAATCCCGCCCTGGCCGGATTGCCGGTGATCGTCGGCGGGCGCAGCGCTCGTGGCGTAGTGACCTCCGCGTCGTACGAGGCGCGCAAGTTCGGCGTGCGTTCCGCGATGCCGACGGTGCAAGCGCGGAAGCTTTGCCCGCAGGGCGTGTTTGTTCCCGGACGCATGAAGCGCTACCTCGAGATTTCGCGGATCGTACGGCGCGCGTTCGACTCGGTCAGCCCGGTCGTCGAGCCGCTGTCGCTCGACGAGGCGTTCCTCGATCTCACCGGCACCGCGCGTGTCCTCGGCGCGCCAATCGAGGCCGCTCGCATACTCAAACGCCGCGTGTTCGAAGAAAGCGGGCTCGTGGTTTCGGTCGGCGTCGCTACGACCAAGATGGCCGCGAAAATTCTCTCCGATCTGTCCAAGCCCGACGGCCTGCTCGTCCTCGATCAGAGTCAACTGGAGGATTTCCTCGCGCCGTTGCCGGTCGAGCGGTTGTGGGGCGTCGGCCGCGTAACGCTCGCGCGAATGAATCAGGCGGGCATCCGCACCGTCGGCGACCTTGCACGCCATGATCTCGGCGAGTTACGCGAGGCTTTTGGAAGCGTCGGCGAGCGGTTTCATCAAATGGCGCACGGAATCGACCCGCGTCCCGTCGTCGCCGACTGGCGGCGAAAATCCTACGGCGAGGAGAGCACCTTCGCGCGCGATCTCGAACTCGGATCGGATGAGTTGCGCCGCGTCCTGATTGCCCACGGCGAGGCTATCGGCCGGCGCCTGCGCGCCGACTCGATCCACGCGCGCACCGTTGTCCTGAAACTCAAGCTCGCGCGCCCGCTCGGACATGGACGCTACCCGGTCCTGACAAGAAGCGTCACCCTCGATAACCCGAGCGACGATGGTCGAACGATCACTGATGCCGCGACATTACTGCTCGCGAAGGTTACGGCGCGTGATCGAATTCGGCTTGCCGGCGTGCAGGTGCATAATCTCGAGCGCGGCGAAGGCGGGCGCGCAGATGCACAGCTTGGACTGTTCGACGGCGCAGCCGCGGGCGAGGATCGGCGCGAGCGGCTTAATCGCGCGCTCGACGCGGTTGCGGCGCGTTTCGGAGAAGAAGCGCTGACGCGTGGACTGGCCAAAGCCGAGCGCGCAGCGCCGACGCGACGAATTAAATAACGCCACAGGAAGGAGGTCCTTGCGCGCTTGACTTTGCGCGCCCGATGCCGTTTGGATCGCGCGATGCGGACATTGCGGGTGATATGCGCGCTCGCGTTCATCGTGCTCCTGGCGGCAGCGTGGCGATTCGTGTCGCTCCAGGAGGGCGGCCCGCCGCACATTGATCTTGAAATCGGCGCGGGCATCCCGGCGACGATTTACCTGCCCGGCAGCGAAAATCCATTTTACGCGGTCCAACCGCCGGCGCCCGAAAAGCGCCGACCCGCCGTGCTGCTCGTTCACGGATTTTCTTCTGATCGCGCGCTGATGAGCGTGTTGGCGCGCCGCATCGCCCGCAATGGCTACGCGGTAATGACAATCGATCTGCGCGGGCACGGCGACAATCGCAATCCGTTCTCGCGAGATTTCGGCGCGGGCGGCGGATTGCGCGAGGATGTCGCTGCGGCGGTTGGTTTTCTGCGCGGGTCAAGTTACGTGGATGGATCCAAAATCGTGGTGATGGGTCACTCGATGGGCGCTGGCGCGGTGCTCGACTACGCAACGCACGACCCGAATCTCAAGGGAGCCGTCATGATCTCGGGTGGTTTTGTGCTCGACGGCCCTGAGCGTCCACGCAACGTGCTATTCATTTTCGCGCAGAATGATCCCCCGTTCATCCAGGACAGATCGCAAGCGATCGCGGCGATCTTGGCAGGCGCCAAGCCGTTTGATCTCGGCAAAGTTTATGGCGATCCGACGCAGGGAACCGCGGTCGAGGCGATCCGGATGCCCGGTCTCAACCATATTACGATTACTCAATCCGCGGATGCCGCGGCGGCGATGCTGACCTGGCTCGACTCCGCGTTCAGCAAGCAGCGCAGTGCTCCCTACGATCTCGAGGCGCGGCGCCTTCCGATAGCGGGAGTCGGGATGGTCGCGTTTTTGATCGTGCTCGTCGGAATCGGGCAAGTTGCCGGCGCGATCGCACCCGAAAAGCCGCGCCGACAGTCCAGCGCGGCGATGTGGCTCGGATTGCCGGCAATCGCTCTCGCCTTGCTGCTCGTGATGCCGTTCATGGCGATCGATTCGCCGGCTTATTTTGTATCCTTGGTCGTTGGCGACGATTTATTCGCGTGGATGGGTCTGGCCGGCGGGGCAATCCTCGCGATAATGGCGGCACGCGCACAGATCGATTGGACCGTCGTCGCTGGCGGAGCGAGGCGAACCGCGCTCGCCGCGCTAATCGCCTTTGGCGCGATCTACGCCCTGCAGATTCCGTTCGGTGCCGTTTTCCATACACTGGCGCCCACGCCCGAGCGCACGCTCGCGACAATCGCGGGGGGCATGATCGTGTTGCCGTTCTTCTTCTCGTTCGAATGGATGTTACGCCGCGGCGGCCTGCTCGAATCGACAATAGCGTGCTTGATTGGCCGGCTTCTGATCGTCGTGATGCTGCTGGTGGGAATCTCGCTTCGGATTCTTCCCGGAGTGCTGGCGCTCACCTTGTCGATTATGGTCTTGCAGTTCGTCGCGTTCGAAATCTTCGCGGTCTCAACCTACGCGCGTTCTGGAAACGTGATTACGATCGCGATCGTCGAGTCAATCTGGTTTGCGTGGATCGCGGCGGTCGCGATGCCGATTACGTTCATGTTGTGAGAATCGCGGCGTCGGGAGCGGGTTAGATTGTGTCGTTGCAGGTACGCATGAATCCGCAGCACAGACACCAGTACTTGCAGTGCCCCATCGGCTTCATCGCCGCGCCACATGCGTCGCACGCTACCGCGCCAGGTTCAAGCGCGCACACACCCGCATCGCTCACATTGCCAGCCGGGGCCGCCGAGCGCGCGGCACCCATATCGCGTCCGAACAGATTTGACTTCATCGTCCCGCCCCTCCTCGAGGTTGTCCCTATATCGAGTAGCTTGGCTGCGCAAAAGTTCGAACTGTGACAAGCCATTTACGCGGCTTTGCCCGCAATCGCGGATCGCGGATAATAGGAGATTCGCGCAGGCTTGGAGGGCCTTTTCGATGGCGCCGCAGACGCTGTTTGAAAAAATCTGGAACGATCATGTTGTGGTTGCAGAGCCGGGCAAACCGGCATTGCTTTTCATCGATCTGCACCTGATCCATGAAGTCACTTCCCCGCAGGCATTCGAGGCGCTACGCGCCGCGGGCCGCACGGTGCGCGACAAGCGCCGCACGTTCGCGACTCTCGACCATAACGTGCCGACGCTCGACCAGCTAAAGCCGATCGCCGACCCCGACTCGCGTGCGCAAGTCGAAATGATGCGCAAGAACGCGCGCGACTTCAACGTCACGCTGTTCGACCTCGGCTCGAACGACCAGGGAATCGTCCACGTGATCGGCCCCGACTTGGGGCTCACGCAACCTGGCATGACAATCGTTTGCGGCGACAGCCATACTTCCACCCACGGCGCGTTCGGCGCGCTCGCATTCGGAATCGGCACCAGCGAAGTCGAGCACGTGCTCGCAACCCAATGCATCTGGCAGGTGAAGCCCCAGACACTCGAAATCCGCCTCGACGGAGCGGCTGGTCCGGGAGTGACCGCGAAGGATCTGATTCTCGGCGTCATCGGACGCATCGGCACCGACGGCGCGACCGGGTGCGCGGTCGAGTATCGCGGTGCCGCGATCGAAGCGTTCTCGATGGAAGAGCGGATGACGGTGTGCAACATGTCGATCGAGGCTGGTGCGCGCGCCGGAATGATCGCGGCCGATCAGAAGACCGTCGATTACCTGCGCGGCCGGAAGTATGTGCCAACGGGCGTCGAGTTCGACGCGATGGCGGAGAAGTGGCTCAAGCTGCGCAGCGACGACGGCGCGAAGTTTGACCGTGCGATTGCGTTTAACGCGGCGGAGTTTGCGCCGCAAGTCACTTGGGGAACAAATCCTGGGATGGTCGCCGACGTGACCGGACGGGTTCCCGACCCACGCAAAGCCGCCAACCCGGGCGAGCGCGACACGCTCGAGCGCGCGCTCGATTACATGGGTCTGCGGCCCAACACGCCGATTCAGGAAATCGCGATCGATCGCGTGTTTATCGGATCGTGCACCAACTCGCGGCTTAGCGATTTGCGCGCCGCCGCCGCGGTCGTCAAGGGCAAGCGCGTCGCAAAAAGCGTGCAAGCGATGGTCGTGCCCGGATCAGCCAACGTCAAGATCGAAGCGGAAAAGGAAGGCCTCGATCGGATCTTCCGCGAAGCCGGTTTCGATTGGCGCGAAGCGGGATGCTCGATGTGCCTCGGCATGAACCCCGACATCCTGAAGCCGGGCGAGCGATGCGCCAGCACGTCGAACCGCAACTTCGAAGGACGCCAAGGCAAGGGCGGACGCACCCATCTGGTAAGCCCGCAGATGGCGGCCGCAGCCGCAATAGCAGGCCACTTCGTCGACATCCGCGACTGGCGTTGACAAGGAGCACGTTCACGATGCAACCGTTCAAAAATTTCACCGGAATTGTCGCGCCTCTCGACCGCTCAAACGTCGATACCGATCAGATCATCCCGAAGCAGTTCCTGAAGGCGATTGTGCGGAGCGGACTTGGCAAGGGACTGTTCTTCGATTGGCGCCGCCACCTCGACGGAACGCCCGACCCCGATTTCGTGCTCAACAAGCCGCGCTATCAGGGTGCGTCGATTCTGGTTGCGCGCGCCAACTTCGGCAGCGGCTCGTCGCGCGAGCACGCCGTGTGGGCGCTGGCCGACGCAGGGTTCCGCGCCGTGATCGGAACTTCATATGCCGATATCTTTCACAACAACTCGTACAAGAACGGACTTCTGCCGGTGACCCTCAAACCCGCGGAAGTTGACGCGATCTTCCGCGCCACCGCGAAGTACGAGGCCTATCAGCTCACGATCAATCTCGAGGCGCAGACGGTTAGCGACGACTTCGGATGGTCCGCGCGTTTCGAGATCGACCCGTTCGTAAAGAAATGCCTGCTCGAGGGGCTCGACGATATCGCGCTCACCCTCGCGCATGAAAAAGCGATCACCGCTTATGAGGCAGCGCATCACGTTCCCTATCGGCAGCCTTAGCTACCCATGCGCAATGTCGCAGGACCGGTGATCGCGAATCGCATACGGAGTCCTGTTATGAGAGCACGCGCAATGATCTCCCGAACTCTGAGATTCGCCAAACTCGCGATGATCGCCGCGGCTGCCACCGCACTCTCGGCATGCTGGTACTACTCGCGACCGACCGAGGGCGCATCTGGCGAGAATTGCCAGAAGGCCAGCTACGGACTGGCGCTGCTCGACACCTCGAACGAGAGCTGCCAGCCGTCCACCCCGCCGCAGGCGACAGCGGTGCCACCGCCCGCTCCGGCGCCGCAATGAGCGAAACTGCAATGCAGAGAAAGCTGAAAAAGTGAAAGCAGATAGTGGCGCTTGACGGAAAACAGAATTTCGCCGTCGATCCGGCGCACGGCGGGACGCGGCTGGATGTGTTCATTTGCGCACAACTCGCGCCCGAGTTCTCGCGCTCACAGATCGGGCGGATGATCAAGGCGGGATTGGTGACCGTCAACGGCGCGGCCGCGCGAGCATCCTCCGCGGTGCGCGCGGGCGACGCGATTTCGGTTGCGCCGCCGCCGGTTCCGCAATCTCATCAATCGACCGGCGATGCGCCCGCGATCGACGTGCTATTCGCGGATAAGGAAATAATCGTCGTCAACAAAGCCGCCGGCATGACGGTGCATCCCGCGCCCGGGCATCCCGATGCGACGCTCGTCGATGCACTGCTCGCGCGTTTTCCTGAGCTGGCTGCGATGGCCGAGCCCGACGGCGTGCTGCGTCCGGGAATCGTGCATCGCCTCGACAAGGAAACATCGGGCGTGATGATCGTCGCGCGCACTCCATTCGCGCGCACGGCGCTATCGCGTCAGTTCAAGGATCGTACGGTACGCAAGACTTATCTGGCGATCGTGCGCGGAGTTGTCGCGAAAGATCGGCAGACTATCGCGCGCGCAATCGGACGGCATCCGGTCGAGCGCAAGCGGATGTCGGTGGCGTCGCACAATCCGCGTAACGCCGTCAGCCACATCGCCGTGCTCGCGCGCTTCAAGCCGGATACCAGCGGCGGCGAGGCCGCGACTCTCCTGCGCGTTCGGCCCGAGACGGGACGCACGCATCAGATTCGAGTTCATCTCGCGGCGATTGGGCATCCCTGTATCGGCGACACGCTCTATGGCGGCGGGACAAAACGCGACGCGGGCAAATCGCCCGCGGACGCGGTTTCATTCGAGCGTCACGCGCTGCATGCGCTGGCGCTTAGCGTTTCGCATCCGCGCTCTAACGCCAACCTCGAGTTTATCGCACCCCCGCCCGAAGACTTCGCGGCGTTTCTCGACGCACGCGGAGTTTCAATCGACTCGCCGACACTGCGTCGATGGATTGAAATTGACTGAAATCGTATCTAGGCCGTTGACAGGAACCTACCGCTTGGTTAGCGTTTGGGTTGAGCTTCCGCACAACGGACGCTGTGGTGGGGTGGAGGAGAACATACGCCTCGCTGCGGGGCGGCCCGATTTTTCGAATTTATCGCTTCTCTGTTCTGGTTTCCGACCGCCTGGTGCAAGCGAACTATCAAGGTATTCCGCGTTAGCGGGTCCTTTCCGGATGAACGTATCCAAAACTGTAGCGCCGCTTCGGCGGGCGCGCAGAAATTCAGTGTAAATAGTGAGGCACAGTTGCGGGGAAGGCACATGGCTAAGGGTCGAGGCGCAGCGCGCGAAAGCCAGAGTCATCTGGAAGACGTTTCCGCGCCGCCGCGCCAGGTTCAACCGCATCACACCGAACCGCTCATCGTGATGACCGATGACGGCGTGATGAATCTGAAGGCGCTCAAGAGCTCGAAGATCACGGAACTGGCTTCGATGGCGCGCGACTTCAACGTCGAGAACGCCACCAACATGCGCAAGCAGGAGATGATTTTTGCGATCCTGCAGGCGCAAGCCGCCAAGAACGGATCAATCCTCGGCGAGGGCGTGCTCGAGATTCTCCCCGACGGCTTCGGCTTTCTACGTGCGCCCGACTACAACTATCTGCCAGGCCCCGACGATATTTACATCTCGCCGAGCCAAATCCGGAAATTCAACCTGCGCACCGGCGACACGGTGTCCGGCCTGATTCGCCCGCCCAAAGAGGGCGAGCGTTATTTCGCGCTGCTCAAGGTTGAATCGATCAACTTCGAAGATCCGGAAAAGGCGCGGGACAAGATTCTGTTCGACAACCTGACCCCGCTCTACCCGCAGGAGCGCATTAAGCTCGAATACGATCACGAAGATCTGACCACTCGCATCATCGACCTGGTCGCTCCGATCGGAAAGGGACAGCGCGGGCTTATCGTCGCAGCGCCGTTTACGGGCAAAACGATGATGCTGCAGGCGATCGCGAAGGCGATCGCGCATAATCATCCCGAGATTGTCCTGATCGTGCTGCTGGTCGATGAACGCCCCGAAGAAGTCACCGACATGCTGCGCTCGGTTCATGGCGAGGTCGTAAGCTCGACCTTTGATGAGCCGCCCACGCGCCACGTGCAGGTGGCCGAGATGGTGATCGAAAAGGCGCGCCGGCTGGTCGAGCACGGACGCGACGTCGTAATTCTGCTCGATTCAATCACACGCCTTGCGCGAGCCTATAACACGGTCGTGCCGCCTTCGGGCAAGATTCTGTCGGGAGGCGTGGACTCCAACGCGCTGCACAAACCCAAGAAATTTTTCGGCGCCGCGCGCAACACCGAAGACGGCGGCAGTCTGACGATTATCGCGACCGCTCTGGTCGATACCGGCAGCAGGATGGACGAAGTGATCTTCGAAGAGTTCAAGGGCACGGGCAATCAGCAGGTTGCCCTCGACCGGCGGCTGCTCGAAAAGCGCGTCTTTCCGACTATCGACATCCAGCGCTCAACCACCCGCAAGGAAGAGCTGCTGCTCCAGCGCACCACGCTCAACCGCATCTGGATTCTGCGCAAGCTGCTCTCGCAGCTAAACGCTGTCGAAGCGATGGAATTCCTGATCGACAAGATGCAAGGCACCAAGACCAACGACGAATTCCTCGAATCGATGAACGCGTAGGCGCGCGCCAGCAGAACTGGAGCCGGGCCGGTCATTTCGGATGAATCGGCCGCCCGGACGCAGCGGCATACCGTCGGCCCTGACCAGCTTTCCTTTTCGTCAGTAGGGGGCGGACGGCCTGTCCGCCCGTATCCCATCCTTTGACCGGAGGCTGACAATCTATAATACTGGACGATTGCCCCTGATGCTTGGGACGGTAGCGCGTAACTTTAGCGAGGATCAGAATAGCGACATGACCGAAATCAGCATGAAGCAGCTTCTGGAGGCCGGGGTCCACTTCGGCCATCAGACCAGCCGCTGGAATCCGAAGATGAAGCCTTACATTTTCGGCGCCCGCAACGGGATTTACATTATCGACCTGCAGCAGACCGTGCGGATGTTCCGGGCGACTTACGAGTTCGCACGCGATCTGGCCGCGCAGGGCGGCACGATGCTGTTTGTCGGCACCAAGAAGCAGGCCCAGGATATCGTCAAGGAAGAGGCTGAGCGCTGCGGGATGTTTTATGTCAACAACCGCTGGCTTGGCGGGATGCTGACCAACTTCCAGACAATTCGCGCCTCGATCGACCGGCTCAAGAAGCTCGAAGAAATTCTGTCCGACCCCGAGATGGCGCACGCTCTGACCAAAAAGGAAATGAGCGACAACGCGCGCGAGCACGGCAAGCTGATGGCGACCCTCGGCGGGATCAAGAACATGCGCAAGCTCCCCGACGCGTTGTGGGTTATCGATACCAAGAAGGAAGATATAGCGGTGTCCGAAGCCAAGCGCCTCGGAATCCCGGTCGCGGCCGTCGTCGATACCAACTGCGACCCCGACCTGATCTCGTACCGGATTCCGGGCAACGACGATGCGATCCGCGCGATCAAGCTCTTCACGGCCGCGATCGCCGACGCGATCCTCGAGGGCAAGCAGCTTGCCGAAGAGCGTCAGAAAGGCCAGCAGGACGAAGCCCCTGGCGGCGACAACTCGCCCGCCCCGGAATCGCCCAGCGCCCTCTGACGCTCGAAGAAAACCCATGCGGTGTTCGATTCTCGCCCGATACGCGCGTATCGGCAGCGACAGGGAACCTGCAAACTTGAATCCGCGGTAATAGCGCAAATGGAAGTCAAACCCTCTACCGTTAAAGAACTCCGCGACAAAACTGGCGCCGGCGTAATGGATTGCAAGAAGGCGCTCGCCGAGACCGATGGCGACCTCGAGAAGGCGGTACTGTGGCTGCGCGAGCATGGCATCTCTCAGGCCGCCAAGCGGGCCGGCCGGGTAGCTTCTGAAGGTTCGGTCGGCAGCTATATCCACGCTGGCGGCAAGCTCGGAGTACTGGTCGAGGTTAACTGCGAGAGCGATTTCGTGGCCAAGACCGACGACTTCCAAGCGCTGGTGAAGGAAATCGCGATGCAGATCGCGGCGGCTAATCCGCGCGTGGTCCGGCGCGAAGAACTGGCCCCCGATATCATTGACCAGGAACGCCAGATCTACGCGCAGCAGGCTGCCGGCTCGGGCAAGCCCGAAGCGGTGATCGCCAAGATCGTCGAGGGCAAGATCGAGAAGTTCATGAAAGAAGTCTGCCTACTGGAGCAGAGCTACGTCCGCGACCCAAATCGCACCATCAACGATC
>JAJZAG010000114.1 GCA_021799555.1 Deltaproteobacteria bacterium
TAGCGTCCTTCAAGTTCGCCGGGCTCGGCTGCGAGCGTGATTCCGCGCACGCACGATTCGCCGAGCAGCCCGGTTATGCGCAATCCGTCGCGCGCGATCGCGTCGAGATGCGCCCGCCGCCCGAGCATCGTGACGCGATGCCCGGAGGCGAACAGCCGCGCGCCGACGACCGAGCCGATCGCGCCGGCTCCCGCGATCAGGATCCGCTGCATATCCATCGTGGTGAAAGTACGATCGAAACGCGCCGCAAACAATCCGCGCGCTTGCCGAGCGGGCGGCACTGCGGCTAGATAACCGGTGATGGAACGCAACGCTGTGAGGCTTGGTGAAGTCGATCTCGCGAGCTCAATCATGAACGCGTCGGGACCTCGTTCGGCGGAGCGCGGCGAAATCTACGAGCTCGCGGCGGTGCATCGCGGGGCGATCGTTTTCAAGTCGTGCAACCTCGCGGGCCTCGACGCGCCCGACAATCTCAAGAATGCCGGCGCCGAGCATTTCGCCGCGATCGCAGGCGAGCTGACGCCGCGTGGCAAGGCAATTATCGCGAGCATCGTCGGCACGAGCGAAGAGGAATTTATCGCGGTCGCCAGGCGCCTGGATCGCGCCGGAGCGGCGATCCTAGAGCTCAATCTTGCCGACCCCTACGTGCTGAACTCACTCGCGCCGTTTGCATCGCTCGACCGGCTGAAGGCGCTCGTCGGGCGCGTGCGCGGCGAGATCGGATGCGCGCTCGCGGTGAAGTTGCCGCCCGCGGCTGGCTACCCGGCGCGCGCGCTCGCGGACGTGCTTAAAGCGATGCGGGTTGCGATCGCGGTATGCCAGAACGACCTGCCGAAGGATCTCGAGGTCGATATCGCGCGCGGCCTCGCGAAGGGACCCGAGCGGGCGCTTTCGCATGCACACGCGATCTTTCGCGAAAGCGAGGGGCTGCTCGATGTCGTCGCCGTCGGCGGAATCAACGCCGGCCGCGACG
Source organism: Deltaproteobacteria bacterium (assembly GCA_021799555.1). Lineage (GTDB taxonomy): Bacteria > Desulfobacterota > Binatia > Binatales > Binataceae > JBARDN01. Next base: position 974 of record JAJZAG010000114.1, read on the forward strand.
CATACCTCGCGCATCTGACCGGAGCAAAAGCGGTGCAGGTCGGTTCTGCGCTGATCAAGGAAGGAGCGGGCGCGCTCGGCCGAATCGATCGCGAGCTCGACGCGCTTCTCGCCGAGCACGGCAAGCGCTCGGTTGATGAGATCGTCGGAGCGCTCCGGTTCGAGCAGTAGACGGAGGTCGCGGGCATCCGCACTCGGCTCCATCACGGGCGAATACTTGCCCCGTTCGCGGTGGCGATGATAGCGTGAGCGGCCTGACTGCGCGCGCTGCGCGGTTTGTCTTTGCGGCACGCGTCCCCGTCGTCTAGCTCGGCCTAGGACACCGGCCTTTCACGTCGGTAACACGGGTTCAAATCCCGTCGGGGACGCCAATTCTTCCTGGGATAATCGCGAATTCCGCGTTTGAAGCAGTTCACCGTGTCCAATTCGATGACCAATTTTTCCCGGAATGAGACCATTTGGAAATGCGGCCAAAGAACTGATTAACATGCCACCGACGCTGGTTCCGAGCATTGCCGTAGTGCCAGTTTTCCGGATCGCCGTACATCGAGAGTTGAGCGCGGGATCAGGTTCGCGATCGCGCACCGTGGTGATTACCCATACGCGCCGGCGCACGCCCTGAAGGAAAAGCGCGCACGTTAAGCGCGCCACGCGCGTTCTTACGACCCTCAGGCCGTGCGCCCTGAGCCCGGCCTGGATATGCGGTGCGCCGCAGCACTCGCGCGAGCGCTTAAGCCGTGCGTGGGAGCCGCCGGGGGAAATGCCCCGCGCGCACCGCTGGGCAGCGTAGCTCCATGAAATACACAAATACCCATAGCAACGGACTATCGGAACTACCTATTACGAGTGTGTTCCCGCGCTGACATGTTCCCGCGCCGATTTCGCGCCTCGGGGTCATCGCGATTTCTCCGCACCTGTACCGGTCTCAATTCTGCCGATGAGGCGCAGCAATCCGTCGAGAATCGTAAACGGATGCGGTGGACAACCCGGGATATACAGATCGACACGAAACATATTATTCGCGCCGTTCAAAACGTCTTGGTGATCGCGAAATGGACCACCGGAGATCGCGCACGCGCCAACTGCGATTACTATCTTCGGATCGGGTATAGCGTCGTAAGTGGTCTGCAGCGCCAGGCGCATGTTCATCGTCACTGGACCGGTAATCAGAAGGCCGTCCGCGTGCCGTGGCGAGGCTACGAACTGAATTCCGAAGCGGCCCAGATCAAATACTATTGTGTTCAGCACGTTGATGTCCGCTTCGCATCCATTGCATCCGCCCGCACTGACCTGCCTAAGCTTTAGCGAGCGGCCAAGAATCCGGTGGATGTTTTCCGCCATGCGGTGCGCCAGTTTTAGAGGTTGCTTTGCGCCCAGAATCAAATCATCGCGATCGTTCGTTGCGAGCGGGTATTGCCTGCTATACTGAATCGCGTTATCCGGACAGGCATTTGAGCATTCGGGGCAGAATAGGCACCGTCCGAGATCGATCGTCAGCGGCCCGTTGGTCGAAATTGCGTCGGTAGGGCAGACATCGACACAGGCCTTGCAGCCGGAGGGACATCGCGAGTCGTCGATTATCGGCGCACCGCGAAACCGCTTTGGCAAAGTCGGTTCGGCTGCGGGAAACGGCAGAGTGCGTTTGCCTTGCCTGAGGCGGGTGAGGAGTAGATTAGCCATTGAGTATTTTCACAGATCGTGGCCGCAGTATGAAAGATTGAAGCTCTTGTTGCAGAGGGGAAAATCTGAGATTTGCTGCTCACGCATCGCAATCGCCAGACCGATCCAGTTACGAAATGAGGGATCGATAATTTTATAGCGCGCGAAGCGCCCATCGCGGTCGGTGATTGCCGCGTGCGTGATTGCCCCGCGCCATCCTTCGGTGAGGGAAACAATCAGGTGTGCGGGGAGCATCGGTCCGACCGCGACCCGAATCGGGCCCGCAGGTAACGCCGCGAGTTGCTCGCGAATGAAAACGCCGGAGCGTTGGATTTCGAGCCATCGCACCCACGCGCGGGCGAGAACGTCGCCCGAGTCCGAGATCGATATGGGAATCTGCGCGAATCTGAACACGCCGCTTGGAAAGTCCTGCCGAATGTCGCGTTCAACACCGCAGGCTCGCGCGGCTGGTCCGACTAGCCCGAGCGCCGCGCAAGTGGCGGCGGTGAGCGCACCCGTATCCTGAAAGCGAGCCTGCAGGGAGGGCGCGTCCCACATGAGCCTGACGGCATCCTCGACGTCCTTCAATGCGGTGTCGAGGCGGCGGGTGAGTTCCAGCGCGAGGTTCGCGTCCACGTCGAACAGGACGCCGCCGGGCCTGACCATGCCGCGGCCAAAGCGGCTGCCGCAGATTTCCGCGGTCAGGTTCAGGAAGTCGCCGCGAATTCTTCCGCAATATGACGCCGTGGGCAAATAGCCGGCGTCGCCTGCCATGGCCCCAAGGTCTCCGCAGTGATTTGCCAGGCGCTCTAGTTCGAGCGCGATTGCGCGCAGCGCCTGCGCCCGGACGGAAACCGCGGCGCCGCAGAGACCCTCTATCGCCTCGCAATGCGCGATTGTATGTCCAATCGAAGTATCGCCGGATAGCGTCTCGATCTCGTGTATCGTGCGCTTTCCCGGCCCGCCGACGAGAGCCGATTCGACGCCGCGATGCTGGTAGCCGAGGGAAATTTCCAGATGGAGTACGCGTTCGCCATGGCATTGGAATCGAAAATGTCCTGGCTCGATAATTCCCGCGTGTACGGGGCCGACCGCGACTTCGTGGACTTCGTCTCCGCTGACGGCGAAGAAATTAGTCACACCGGGGACTGGTGCTTGCGCGGCGCCTTCAGACCGGTACGGCGCTTGGAATCTGATGGGTTTGAGCCACGGATGACCTTGCGGCTTGACCTGCCACTGCTCGGCGATTTCACGCTCAAACCAGTTGGCCTGCGGGCAATCGACGGTCAGGCACGGGTAAGACTCATCGACTTCGGTGCTCAGTGCCGAAAGACTACTCGTACCGGGATCGGCAAGTACGCCGATAAGTTGGACGCGCCCGTCTTTCATAGGCGTTCCGAACAGCGCCGTCAGCATCGAGCCTTCGCGCAACGCGGAAATTATACTGGCCCTGAACTGATGGATCGGAAGACAGTTGACGCTGGCCAGCGGTATCGGCTCGCAGTTGTGAAATGAAGGAAGCGCGATAGTCATATCTCACTCAGCCGAGGACGAGAGCGGCCTCCCGAAGCGCGCGAGTCAAAACCGGTGGCACATAAATTCCCATCAGCAGAATCGCGATCCCAAGCATCGCGGGGACTATGGTTAGCGTGAGGCTCCTTTCCGGCGGGGAGGAAATATGCGCGCCGGGAGTTCCCTGCGCCATCGCGAGAGCCGGTGCGGCCATCGCCGCCATGATGACCGCCAAGAGGACAAGGTAAACGATGGCGACGAGGATCTGGCCGTGATCGAGCGCGCCTTTCAGAATCAGAAGCTCACTGAGAAACGGACCAAACGGCGGGGAGCCGGTTATCGCGAACAATCCAACCAGCCACAACACGCCGGAAACGGGCAACACGCGCAGCGCTCCGGAAATTTCCGTACTGTTCTTGGTCCTATAGACCGCGAGAAAATTTCCCGCCACCAGAAACAGCATCGCCTTAGTCAGCGAATGGTTAATCACGTGCAGCACCGCGCCGAACACAGCGGCGCCTCCAAGGCCCACTCCTACCGCAAGAATTCCCATGTGCTCGACGCTCGAGTAGGCAAGCATCCGCTTGTAGTCGGTCTGGCCGGAAATAAATGCGGCCGCCACGCCCATCGAGACCAGGCCGAAAATCAGCAGCAGCTTGTCACTAAAGCCGGCGATACCGCCCGCTACGGAAATCTCCTGCACCCGAAGGATGCCCAGAAACGCGCAATTGAGTAGCGCTCCCGAAAGCAGCGCCGACGCGACCGAGGGTGCTTCGCTGTGCGCATCGGGCAACCAGGTATGAAACGGCGCAAGGCCCATCTTGGTTCCAAAGCCTACCAGCAGCAGTAGGAAAGCCGCTCGGAACCAAGGGACGTTCAAGCGATGAGCATTCGCGCGGAGATCCGGAACCATCAGTGCAATAGTGGAACCATCCGGATTGGTGGCCGCGACGGCAAGGAAAAAGATTCCCAATAGCGCCAGCGCGATTCCGACGGAACAGATGAGCAAATATTTCCAAGTCGCTTCGAGCGAGCGATGATGGCGATGGAAATAGATCAGCGGCGCGCTCGCCAGGGTAGTGGCTTCCACGGCGACCCACAAAAGTGCGATCTGTTGACTGACGGCAACCAGTGTCATCGCGGCCAGAAAAAAGAGTAAGCAGGCGGTGAAACTGGCCTCGCGAGCATTGGAAAATAGAAATCCTTCCTCGAAGTCGCTATGCGTCTGGCGGCGTTCTTCGCGAAGATACGCTACGGCGTAAAAGCTCGCGGCCAAAAACAGAACGCTGGTCAAGGTCTCGATGAGTCTTCCGAGTGCGTCTTCGGCAAGCCATCCACCAAGCGCGGGCGCGGGCGGGACCATCCAGGCCGTGATGCTGAGTGCGGTCTGGGTTATTGCGGTGGACAGCAGCAGAATCCGGCGCAGCCGATCCGAGCCGATGAACAGCGCAAAAATTCCGGCACCCGCCGGCAGGATTATGAGTAAAGCGATCATCACAGCCGGGCGGTCCGCGCCCGCAATTTATCCGTATCGATATGATCGAACTCGCGGCTGATATGAAAAATAGCTATACCCATTACAAAAACTCCCACGAACACATCGAGCAGAATACCCAACTCGACCAGAATCGGCAGACGCAGGGCAACGGCTGCACCGAAAGCGTAAACACCGTTCTCGAGCGCCAGGTATCCGAGCACTTGCGTCAATGCCTTTTGCCGGCTCGCTATGACGATCATACCGACCAGACTGGTGAAGAAGGCGGCTGGCACCAGCAGGGACGAGGGCGGCTGATTGGAAAGGGTTAATCTATGACCGAGCCACAGCGATACGCCCAGGGCTGCTGTGCCAGCGATAATCGACAGGTTATAGCTGATGACCGGTTCGACCTCGCGCACGGTGTCGGCTTCGCGCATGGCGCGGAACAGCAGCCACGGCAGGACGAAGCCTTTGACTATGGCACTGCTGAGCGGAAGCAGCACCCCGGCCACTGACAATTGCCCGACCTGTATGACGATCGCGAGAATGCCCAGCAGCACTCCCTGTATGGCGATTGCGCGGATGCAAGCCGCGAGGCGGCTCGAGCTGAGCAGCATAAAGCCGGTGAGTACCAGGAGAACGAGAATCGAGTTGATTAGCTGGTTCATGACCTAAATCCCGCTAAAGCGCCAATGCCAGCGCCGACAGGACGATGGCGACGAGGAGCAATTGTGGGACGCGGAGCAGCCGCAGTCGCGCCATCGAGGATTCGATTACTCCGGTGGCGATTCCCAGCACCAACATGCCGCCCAACGCAGCACCAAGGTCGATCCAGCGATTGCCAAAGTGCCACGGGGCTGCCACTCCTATGATGATCGCGGCGAAGAGCCACATCTTCAGCGCCGCGCCGTACTGAATCAGCGCAAAATCGGGACCGCTGTGATCGAGAACCATCACTTCATGGATCATCGTCAATTCGAGATGCGTGGTTGGATCATCGACGGGGATTCGGGCGTTCTCCGCCAGGAAAACGATGATAAGTCCGGCGAGTGTCAGACTGAGTATTGGCGCTGCGTGCCTCCACGTGACCGTGGAAACTGACGCGAGCACCGGACTGAGAGACAGATGCCCCGTTTGCCGCACCAAGGCGGCGAGGCCCAGAAACAAAGCGGGCTCCGCGAGAGCGGAGAACGTCACCTCGCGGCTGGCGCCCATTCCCTCGAAGCTGGACCCGGTATCAAGCGCCGCGACAACCGTGAAGAAACGCCCAGCCGCCATTAGATAAGCAATCAGGACAAAGTCGCCGGTGAACCCGGAAAGAGCAGGTGACCCGCCAAACGGAACGAGTCCCATGGCGAGAATGACGGACGCGAGACCGACCGTGGGCCCCATTTGGAAAATCCAGGTCGTCGTCTGACTGTATACCGCTCCCTTGCGCAAGAGCTTCCACAGGTCCCGGTAAGGTTGCAGGAGCGGTTGGCCGATGCGCCCGGCGAGCACGGATTTGGTCCGAGTGATTACGGCTTGCATCAGTGGTGCAAGCACTACGGCCAGTATGAGCGGAAGTAGAGATCCCGAACTCATGATTCAGGAGACCTGCCAGAGCAGCAGTGCAAGAAGAGTAATGGCAATATACAGCACATAATATTGTACTTTTGCTTGCTGCAACGGTCGTAACGAGTTCATCCCGCGGCTGATCCCATGAAATAGCGGCCGGAAGAGATAGCGCTGGTACGGATCGTCGGTGTGCGTACGGAACTCCGCCCGTTGGAGAAACAGTTGGTCCGATCCCGTGAAGATTTGGCGAGTTTGCAGGAATGTCCCGAAAATTTCAGTGAGCGGCTGGGTGAAGGACGACGCAGTGTACTGCATTCGTGGCGAAGGGTTGGCGTATCCACAACCCCAGGTCTCGGCGGTCGCGACTCGGCGCCGCGAAAGAGCAATCGTCCGTGCGAGACTGAGAAGCGCCGCCAGCCCGATCAATAGTGCGGCGAAATATCCAACGATGGCGACCGATTTCGAGGCTTGGACCAGGTTTTCGCCGACTGAGATTCGCGGCAGGCCAGTGACGGTCGAGATTAGGGGCGCCATCGATTGCACGACGGTGGAACCGAATAGTCCGATAAATGCGCATCCGGACGCCAATACGAATCCTGGCACCAGCATCACGGGACCCGCCTCATGCGCCGTTTCGGCATGTTCAGTTCGTGGATGCCCGAGAAACACGATGCCGAATGCCTTCGTAAAGCAGGCTGTCGCAAGACCTCCGATCAGTGCGAGTCCGGATAGCGTGGCGAGCATCGGCACGCTGCCGGAAGCGTCGAGCGAGATTGCTCCTCTGAAGCTCGCGAGGTAGATCAGAAACTCGCTGACAAATCCGTTAAGCGGCGGAAGGCCAGAGATCGCCGCCGCACCGATTAAGAAAGTCGCTCCGGTGCCCGGCATGCGCCGGAGAAGACCTCCCAGGCGATCGATTTCGCGGGTGTGAGTTTCGTGAGCGACGTTACCCGCGCCGAGAAACAGGAGCCCCTTGAACAGCGCGTGATTCAACACGTGAAGTAATGCGCCGGCGAATGCCACGATCGCGATAAACGGCGCACCGGCGCTTAAGGCGACAATTCCCACGCCGAGACCCAGCGCGATGATGCCGATGTTCTCGACGCTGGAATATGCGAGTAGGCGTTTGAGGTCATGTTGCGCCAGCGCCAGCACGACTCCCAACACGCCCGAGCTTAAACCGATCGCGCATAGCGTCCATCCCCACCACGCCTGCGGTGGCCCCAGAAAAGTGAGAATCCGAAGCAAGCCGTAAATTCCAGTCTTGATCATGACCGCGGACATCACTGCGGACACGTGGCTTGGCGCGGCAGGATGCGCCTCAGGCAGCCAGACGTGCAATGGAATAAAACCGGCCTTGGTGCCAAATCCGATCAGCGCAAGCACGAACAGCAGTCCGGTGGCGGCGGATGCGCTGAAGCGATCGAAATCCATCGACCCGTTCGCCCTGCCAAGCAGCACGAAGAGCACCAGCAAGCACGCGGTGCCGATATGACTCGCCACGAGGTATGTCCATCCAGCTTGACGAGTGCTCTCCTTGTCGTCTTCGAAGGTGACGAGAAAAAACGACGACAGCGCCATCGTCTCCCATGCCATGAGGAACAGGATTGCGTTGTGGGCCAGAACAACCACTACCATGCTGGCGGCGAGCACATTCAGAAAGAACCATGATGGCGCCAACGCCTTTCTGCCGCGGTAAGCCTCGAGATATTGGGTGCCATAGAGTGCGGCGAGGGCGCAGATCAAAAAGATCGGGAGCAAAAAAAATGCCGAGAGTGCATCGAGCCGGAAATATAAGCTTCCGTAGGGTACATCCCACGCGATGCGGAGCGATTGCGGCGGCGCGCCGAGCGCGGCCCGTACCGCGGGAGCGATGCCGGTAAGTGATCCGAGAATCACGCCGCCAGCGCCGACAAACGTCAGCCATCGTATACGATTCGCAACGATCAGCGATCCCGCCGCGCCAATGCCGAACAGAAGAATTGAGATTAGCAGCGCAGTCATGATTCAGGCGTGTCTACTTTATGCTCTTGTCCGGTTCGCCGGCGCATCGCATCCTCGACTCTCTGAAATTCGGCGAGAATATCGTCAGACGATGCTCGGCGAGCCAAGGCAGACTTCAAACCGGAATCGTGAAGCGCAAACGACAAGCGCGAAAGCAGTTGCAAATGCATTCGGGCGGTGGGACTGACTAATAGAAAAATAGCATATACTGGTGTACCGTCGGCGGCGCCGAAATCGACCGGATGCTCGAGAAAGAACAGGGAGATCGATGCCGGCGAACCGCTGAAGAGAATCGGTCTGCGCACGTGAGGAATCGCGACCCCGCCGCCGATCGCGGTCGAGCCCATCGCCTCACGCGCGAGCAGGAGTTGCCACACCGATTCACGGTCGGCCTGCGAAGGCAGGGCGAGCATATCGACCATTGTCCGCAGGACGGTTGATTTATCCGTGCCTGTCAATCCGTGATGAACACCGCCGGCGCGCAGAGTATCGACCAGCGACAGTGCGTGACCACCGGCCGGTTCGACCGCTGAAAAAATTTCCGCGGGGACGTCGATTTCCCGTGATGCGGTCTGTTCGAGCAAGTCACTGCGATGGAATTGGTACTGATGATTGATGCGATCGGCGCGCAGGATTCCTCGTTTAATCCATTCGTTTACCTTTCTTTCGGAAACCTTCAGCAGTTTCGATACCTCCCGGATGTTCAAGTGCATGAAGACACTTCTCCACGATGCGGCGTGCTATTGGCGCGCGGTCCTTTTCAAGACAATCTGCGGCGTGAGTCGTTCAGTTCTTTCCCGTGTTCAGCAAGCGTGCGGATACAGCCGGGAACGCTACCGATCGGGAGCAGTTATAGGCCAAGTCGAGCGCCGGGTCGTGCTTTGCACAGCTTCGCCGCATCGCCGAGCTTGGTCCGAACTGAGTCAACTCGAGTAGTCTATTCTCCGCGCAGTCGATGCATTTGCAGGGTGAGCACCACGCAATGTGCAAGCTGACCGGCTCGACGCCGCGCGCGATACAGTAGCGGTGCCACAGGAGGTGCCCGCCACTATGCTCGTAGGCGTCGCTGTCGGCAGGGTCTTCTCCGGTAAATCCGAGCAGGTCGCAAAGAAGCTGGCCAATCCGGTAGCGCAAGTAGGGCGCTTGAGCGGCGTATATCAGATTGGCGCGAGCGTCTGGAATTCCCTCCCAGGTATGCTCCGACAAGATATAGACGCCCGCTGCGTCGGGAGGCCTCAATTTTTGTCGGCTGACAACGGATGCCAAATATTGGTCGAGCCTGAATGGTCCCACCCAGCACAATCTGGCCGAGCCATTTGA
>JAJZAG010000115.1 GCA_021799555.1 Deltaproteobacteria bacterium
ACCCGATTATTTCCGTCGATGCGCTCATGGCCAAATGTTTCCCGAACTCATGCCGAGGTTGACGAACCTTTCTTGACCGCCTGCCGCAGGAAGGTGATGCCTTCTTTTAGCTCGGTCATCGATACGATCGGCAAGAACTTCGCGAACAACGAGAACAGTCCCAAAAACCACGCGAAGGCGCCGACCGTGATCATAAGCTCAGTCACCGAAGGCGTGTATGAACTCCACTGCGACGGAGTGAAGTTTGTCGCGAGCGAACCCGCCACGATATCGAAGCGCTCAAACCACATTCCGATATTTACGAATATCGAAATGATCCAAAGCGCCTTCATGTTCACCCGGATGCGCGGCGAGAACAGCAGCAACGGAATGAGGCAGTTGCAGAGGATCATCACCCAGAAGATCCATCCCCACGGCCCGAAATACCGCATGTGGAAGGTCATCTGCTCGATCTTGTCGCCCGAGTACCAAACTATGAACGACTCGGTCGCATACGAGTAGCTGACCACCAGCGAGGTGAGCAGGACGATCTTGGCCAGATTGTCGATATGCCAGGGCGTGACCAGATCCTCGATCTTCAGCCACTTCCGCATCGGGATCAGGAGCGTCATCACCATCGCGACGCCGGAAAAGATCGCGCCGGCGACAAAATACGGCGCGAAGATCGTGCTGTGCCATCCGGGAAGCTGCGCCATCGCGAAGTCCCACGACACGACGCTATGGACCGAGATGACTAGCGGCGTCGCAAGGCCCGCCATCAAGAGGTAGGCCATCGAGAAGTGACGCCACTGCCGATCGGTCCCCTGCCATCCGAGCGACAGAATCGAGTAGAACGTCTTACGCCATCCTGTTGCTTGCTCGCGCGCGTTGGCTACGTCAGGAATTAGTCCCATGAACAGGAACAGCGCGCTGATTGTCAGGTAGGTCGAGACCGCGAACGCGTCCCAGACCAGCGGTGAGCGGAAGTCGGGCTGCAGATAGCGCTCGTTTGGATACGGCAACAGCCAGTACAGAAACCACGGGCGTCCGAGATGGATCATCGGAAAGAGGCCTGCCGTCGCGACCGCGAACAGCGTCATCGTCTCGGCGGCGCGATAGACCGCAGTGCGCCATCGAGTGCGGAACAGGAACAAGATCGCCGAGATGAGCGTTCCCGAATGCGCAATTCCGACCCAGAAGACGAAGTTCGTGATGTAGATCGCCCACATGACGGACTCTCGAAGTCCGGTCACGCCGAGGCCGCTATAGATCTGCCGGGTCCAGAGTGCGGCGGCAATTCCGACCAGCGAAAAGCAAAATGCGATCCATATCCAATAGGCGAGACCCGGAAATTCCATGACCCGGATCACGCCGCGATCTATGTCGCGGAAGGTCGGGGTGGTGGGTTGTTGAACTGCGGCTGCCACTTACGCCTTTCCTTTCTCGCGATAAAGGTCGCGCAGATAAACGATTGCCGGCTGAGTGTTGAGTTCCGCGAGCGAGCGATAATTGCGCGGTTTGTTGTCATCGCGCCGCCGCATCATCGCGCTCTCTTTGTCGTTCATGTCGCCAAATGAAATCGCGCGCGTCGGGCAGGCCCCGGCACACGCCGGAACGATTTCACCGTCCTTGACGGCGCGTCCGGCATTGCGCGCGGTAATCTCAGCGGCCTGGATACGCTGGACGCAGAAAGTGCACTTCTCCATCACGCCCGCGCCGCGTGCGGTAACATCAGGATTAAGCTGCAAATTAAGCGGCGACGGCCACTCGGGCTCGAACCAGTTGAAGCGCCGAACTTTGTAAGGACAGTTGTTTTCGCAGTAGCGCGTCCCTACGCAGCGATTGTAGATCTGCCCGTTCAGGCCTTCCTCCGTGTGATAGGAAGCAAAGACCGGGCAGACCGGTTCGCATGGCGCGTGATTGCACTGCTGGCAGAGCATAGGCGCCAGATACAGGTTGGGAGCGTTGTCCGGATGCTCGGGGAAATAACGCTCGAGCCGGATCCATGACATGATCCGCCCGTTATCCACCCCGTCTTTTCCGACCACCGGCACGTTGTTCTCCGCGTAACAGGCGGCCACACACGCGCTACAGCCAGTGCACGCGTTGACGTCGATCGTCATGCCCCACTTGTGATTCGGGTACGGAAACGGCGGATACATCTCGTACGGTCCCGGCGCGAGCGGCTCTTCCCCTACACCACCCTTGCGGAGTTCATCGAGGCTCATCGCCTCGACGATCGACCTTCCGAGCATTTCGCTCTTGCCGATCGGAGTCACCAGCTTGCGGCTTCTGCCGGTGCTCTTGGCAGTCGCCGCGATCTGCATCGAGCCCGCGGACAAAATCTGCCACGGATTGGCGCCGACGTCGGTTGCGTAACGGCCGTAGGCGCGATGCCCCTGGCCCAGAGGAACTAGAATCGCGTCGGGATGCACCCGCGGAGAGATAAGCGCGGGCGCCTCGATCACGCCATGTTCGGTGCGAATCTCGACGAGATCGTCCTTGGCGATCCCGAGCTTTGCCGCGGTGGACGGATGAATTTCGGCCCAGCTATCCCAGACGATTTGCGCGACGGGCTCGGGAATCTCCTGGAGCCAAGGCTTGTCTGCGCCGCGACCGTCGTACAGAAAGATGTGCGGATAGGCGATAAACGTCAGGCCCGCAGATCCGCCGGCCGCGGGCGGTGGTGTTTTCAACGAACCAGTTGAAAGGGTGACGGCCGCCGGCTTCGTTTCGCTGTAAAGGCCGCCCTCGCGCCGCACCTTCGTCCAGAACTCGACCTGCGCATCCGCATTCGCGCCCTGCGGGGCTAGCGCACTCCACTCGGCCTTGACCGCGTCGGCGATCGTCTTCCACGGCAGATTCGACGTCTTCTTGGCCGCAGCCGCCAGCATGATGTCGCCAGCCGGGCGGCTACTAAAGACCGGCTGCATGACAGGCTGCCCAAGTCCCCGTACTCCCGGACGCGGCGCCGTATCGCGCCATGCTTCGAGCGGATGATGCGCGGGCAATAGCAAGCTCGCCATGCTGGCGGTCTCATCCGGCACCGTGCCCATCCAGACCACGAAGGGGACGCGCTGGAGCGATTCGGCCGCGCGCATCGACGGCGGCATCGTGAAGATTGGGTTGGCGCCGTTTATCAGTGCGATATCGACCTTACCATCGCGCATCGCCGCCATCGCGGCCTCAACTTCAGAGGGGCTGGTGACAGGCTCAACGCCAGCGCCGTCAAGGAAAATCATCGTGCGCCCAAGGTTTCCGGTTGCGACGTTCAGGATGTACGCGGCCAGATGGAGCGCGTCGTCGTCGCCCGCGGAGATTGCGACCGCGCCGTCGGCCTTCCCGAACGCCGCGCCCATCGCGTTAATCGTATCGACGGGAACGCCAGTGCGTTGGCTGACGGCGGCCGGTTCGTACGCGGAAACCATCGTGGTTAGCGCGTTGATATCGAGGCCCGAGTTCTGCGCGATCCAGCGCTGCGCGACGAGCACGTGAAGAACGCTCCATGCTACCTGCGCTTCAGCTCCTGGAGCGACCGCGATAAAGTCGTCGCACTTCGCGGCGGTAAGGCTCATGCGCGGCCCGACATAGAACGAACGGCCGATAGTCAACTGTCCACGGCGCGTTTTTGGGGCGCGGAACTCAGCGTATTGGCGCGCGATCTCGACCGGCGAGGGTCCGGTCTCAAGAAAATCCGCACCCAAGGATATCAGGGTCTCGGCCTGATCGATTTTGAAGACCGGCAGGTCGCGGCGCCCGAACAAAGTCTGCGCCGCCGAGCGCGCCGATTCAGTGGCGAGAGCCTCGTAGAAGACCGCCTGGGTCGAGCCGTACGCGCCCAGGAACGTTCGCGTGACCTTTTCGAAAGTCGGGCCTTGCGGCGCGCCCAAAAATGCGACGCGATTCGGACCGGCCTTCGCCGCGGCCGCCAGATGATCCTCGAGGAGTTTCTGCGCGTCGCCCCAAGAAATCTTCGTGAGCACCCCGCCACTGCCGCGCAGCATCGGCTCAGCCAGCCGGTCCGGGTTATACAACCCCTGCAGCGCCGCCTGCCCGCGCGCGCAGATTGCGCCGCCACCGATCGGATCGGCGGAATTACCAGCCAAGGTGGTGACGCGCCCTTCGCGCACCGTTGCGATTACGCCGCATCCGGCAGGACACTCGGCGCAACTTGTCGCATAATAGGTCGGCATCCCGGGCGTGACGTTCTCGTCAGGAACAACGTACGGGATAAGCTTGCGTGCGGCGGGCTCGCATCCCGGAATTGCGGCGGCGGCGCTTGCGGTCGCGGCCAGCTTGATGAAAGACCGCCTGGACAGACCCTCAGGCATTTCGCTCCTCGCTCAATGGTGACAGGAAACGCAGTCAAGGCTTGCCTTTCGCTGCGTGTGACAATCGACACAAAAGCCCATGTTGATTTCCTTGACCGGCACCACGCGATCCATTTTCTGCACGTCGCCGTGGCACTGCTGGCATGCGATTCCGGCATGAATATGCGGGCTATGCCAGAACTTCACGAAATCGGGCAACGTATAAACCCGGTTCCATCGAATCTCGAACGGTGGCTGGGCGTGATCCGACCACGCCCGTGTCACCGGCTTGATACCTCCCACGATTCCGCTGCCGTGGCATCCCACGCATCGTTCAACCGGCGGAATTCCGGCATTCTGCGAGCGGCGCGCATACTCGTGGCAATATTCGCAAGGGATCTTGTTCACGCCGGCGTGAATCCGATGGCTGAACGGAATCGGCTGGACTACGTCCGTCCGCGGCAGCCACGGACGCTGGGAGAACGCTATTACGCCTGCACCTGTGATCAGCAGGAGGGCGGCCAAGGGCAGGAATATCCGGTTCATCTTTTTCTTGCGGTCAGACCACGGCCCTGCGCGGCTTCAAAAGTTAATGATAATCCGCGCTCTCGGTCGAAGTTTCCCATTGCGCCTTTCTCGAAACACGCCTTCACGAAAACGAATATCGGCACGTGCCGGTACCCGTTTAGCGTGAAACACGCGCCGAGTTCCAGCGCCCTAGTGTAAAGTTCTCTAACATTGCGAGTCCTGTCAATCAAGCAACGGTAATGCGGTCAACAATCGGTTCGGATCGCGGGGCGCGTCTGGCAAACCCGCAGCGATCATCCAAAACCAACTGGCGCAGGGGTTTTATCGAATTGCGACGGTCTTTGACTGCCGCGCCGGACTTCGTAACAAGCGCCCTGCCATGAATTCGATTGCGCTGAACTATTAAGATTAATCCACATCGATTCGCAACGGCTGCTCCGCCCGGTATCGGTCTATGAACTACTTTGCGGGGTGTTGGCAATAAAGCGCGACGGGCAGTTTCGGGCGGCTGCGAAGTATGGTACTTACGTTATCATCAGGAAAATCGGAGTTTCGAGCGCAAGGTGCAGACAAAGACCGCAACCAGACTGGGACTTCTTCCGCCGTACCTGTTCGCAGAGTTGGATCGGCTTAAAAAAGAGGTCGCAGCCAGCGGCGTCGATGTCATCAGTCTCGGTATCGGTGACCCTGACCTCCCTACGCCGCAACATATCGTAGACAGTCTCAAGCGCGCCGCTGATCTGCCGAAAAACCATCGCTATCCCGATTACGAAGGCCTTGAGGAATTCCGCCGCGCAGCAGCCCGATGGTTTGAGCGCCGCTTCGGCCATCGCTTCGATCCCGTCGGCGAGGTCTGCGCGCTGATCGGCTCAAAGGAAGGAATCGCGAATTTCCCAACCGCCGTCGTCGATCCTGGCGATATCGTGTTAATTCCCGATCCGGGATATCCGGTCTACTACTCGGGTTGCGTCTTTAATGGCGGCGAACCGTATTTCCTTACGCTTACCAAACGAAATGGCTTCGTTCCCGACTTTTCCTCGGTTCCGGACGAGGTCGCGCGCCGCGCACGCCTTCTGTGGCTGAATTATCCAAACAATCCCACCGCCGCGACCGTCGACGCCGCTTTTTTCGACCGCGCCGTGAGGTTCTGCCTCAAGAACGATATTATCCTCGCGCACGACAGCGCCTACTCCGAAATCGCCTACGAAGGCTACCGCGCGCCGAGTGTGTTCGACGCAAAAGACGCGCGCGAATGCGCAATCGAGTTCCATTCGCTGTCGAAAACCTTCTCGATGACCGGATGGCGATGCGGTTTCGCGATCGGTAATCCGCAACTGATCTCCGCGCTCGGAAAGGTCAAGACCAACGTCGATTCCGGCGTCTTCCAAGCCATACAGGAAGCGGCAATCACCGCGCTCAACGGCGGAGACGGCGACAAACTTGGCGAGTATTGCGCGATCTATAGAGAGCGCCGCGACCTGCTGGTCGGCGCACTGCGCGAGATGGGTTTGAAATGCGACCTGCCCCGAGCGACCTTCTACGTTTGGGCGGAAGTTCCATCAGGCTATACCTCGGTTTCGTTTACCGAGCGCGTTCTCAAAGAGGCGGGCGTCGCGATCACGCCCGGCTCGGGTTTCGGCAAGGGTGGTGAGGGGTTCGTTCGCTTTTCACTAACGGTGTCGAGCGAGCGGTTGACAGAGGCAGTTGCTAGAATAAAGGCGCTTCGGCTTTAACCGGATGCCCAATCGGGCCTTCATCGGAATAGGAACGAATCTCGGCGATCGAGCCGCTAATTATCGGGAGGCGATCACACGCATCGCTGAGATTCCCGGCACCCGGCTCGTGCGTCAATCCTCGATCTACGAAACCGAGCCGGTCGGCGACTTG
Source organism: Deltaproteobacteria bacterium (assembly GCA_021799555.1). GTDB lineage: Bacteria > Desulfobacterota > Binatia > Binatales > Binataceae > JBARDN01. Next base: position 6,705 of record JAJZAG010000115.1, read on the forward strand.
AAGGGCGCCTTCTTGAACGGCGTCGTCGAGGTCGAAACGGAAATCAACGCCGACGCGATGATGCGCCGGCTACTCGCGATCGAGCGCGTGATGGGCCGCAAGCGCGTGCGCGGCAAGAAGCCCTCGCGCGGCAAGTACCGCCCGCGCATCATCGATCTCGACCTGCTATTCTTCAACAAGGAAGTTATCGACTCGCGCACACTCACCGTGCCGCATCCGCGATTGCACGAGCGTCTATTCGTCCTCGCGCCGATTAGCGAGTTGGCGCCCGCGCTGATTCATCCCAAACTCAACAAGTCGATCTCAGAGATAATGTCCGCGCTCAAATCGCCCTATCGCGTATCGCTTGCGCGCGCCGAACTACTCCGCCCGCATCCCGTTAAGCGCCCCGCCCTCGCGCGGTAGCCCGAGCCTCCGCCGCGAGCTTCGCCGCCGTTTAATCCGTCGGTTATCGCGCTTGACTTTTGGATGGTCGAGCGCTAGCGAAGAAATTGTCTCGCTCTGCGATGCGAATAAACGCACCGTTGGGCGCGGGCGAGTCCCGCGAGGCTCTCTGGGGCGGCGTCAAGTTGACGTATGGCCTGGACGGACGTGATTCTCGAAAAAATTGCTCAGCTCACCGTACGCGTCGGCGGGGTTGAACGCGAGCGTGGCTTACACCTGCGATAATGCTGGGTGGCGGAATTCGCCTATACCTGGAATGAACGCAATCAACTCTCGGCGGCGAGCACGGGAACGGCGCAGACGACCTACACCTACGACGCCGAGGGGCGCCGCGTCGCGCTGCTCAACAACGGCGCGACCACGCAATACGTGTACGACGGCCTCAACGTCGCGCAGCAGCAGTACTCGGCTTCGGTTGCGGATATGCTGCCCGGCTTGAATCTCGACGAGTATTTCACGCGCGTCGATTCCTCGGGGACCTACGCGATGCTGGGCGGGCTGTTCGGTTCGGTCGCGGGATTAGTCAATTCCAGCGGCGCGCTCGCCACGCAATATCAGTACAGCGCCTACGGCGCAACGACGGCGACCGGAGCTTCAAGCACCAACCCATTCCAATATATCGGCAGAGAGCTCGACCCGACGGGGCTGTACGAGCTGCGGGCGCGGTATTACAATCCGATCATGGGACGGTTGATCTCACCCGACCCGATGGGCTTCGCCGGCGGCCAGGCCAACCTGCCCGAATACTCCTTCGACGCCCCAACTGACTATTTCGACCCGCTCGGATTGGGCTGTGGAGGCGGAGGTGGCGGCGGGAACGGGCCGTGCACGAGCAATGACTGCGCGCACATTCTGTGCGGCGGAGGCCAGGATTGTCCGAACGCGCCTGTAGGAAGGCATGGCGGCGGCCATCACGGCCAAGCCCCTCGGCATCCGAAGGCGCCGACAGATGTGTCGGCGGTGCCATTTACCGGCCAGCCGACGCTTCTGGCCACCAGCGCGGATAGCATCAAGCTGGCGCAATATCTCATCGCTGGGGGCCAGCCGATGCTCAATCCCTTCCAATCCGACTGGTTCGGGGTTCGATACGGGCAACCGCTGCCGGGAGCGCCACCTGTCCCTATTTATCCGGAACTCTCGTATGCATCGCCGTCGGAGCCCGGCGGTTTTCTGCAATTGTCTGCTCCATAGCCGGAACCCCCGAGACTCCCGAGTGTACAGGCTCAGTCGGACGTTAGCGCTGTTTGTGATTTTGATGTTGCTCGTGTCATGCTCGGCGCATCGATCAAGCGGCCAATCGGAAGACAAAAGCACAAAAGGGGCGGACGCGGCCTCCCCGCGTTGTGATGTTGATCGGGCAGCGATCTGCTCCGCAACTTACCTTCTCTGGAAGGACCTCACCCCGCCGATCATGCGGTACTACGGTCCCGGCTCCGTCTTCGCAAGTGAGAGTGGCCGGACCGGGATTCGGTTCGCCCTGCGCCTTCCAAGCAGCGCGCTGCTTGCGGGCTATTGCTCGTGGAATCCGGACTTCCCCGACCGTGTGACCGGGCAGTTGGACCATCTACCGCAACTTGACTCCGCTGATGCGCATTATCTGCGGACAAACGGCTTCTGCTCAGCGGCAAGGAAACTGCCGCGAATCATGCCTTCTCTGCATCCGCAAGTTGCGGCGAAGGTTTCGCCGACGCAGGCAGCCGGTTTGTGCGGGAAGTTCTACTCAGATTGCTGGGACAAGGGATGGTTGGAATCGCTCGAACGCGGTAGACCCGGTTCCCGCACCGCCGGAGATCATCGCAAAAACAGCGGCGAGTATTGGTCGAATGAGATCACGACACAGAGCGACTCGCGCGTTGAACTGAGCTGCTTGGCGGTGACGGTTCGGAGCACGCATTTTTCCGGCGTTGGCCGGCTAACCGCAAATCCGAATCTTCCCAAGGTTGCGCGGGCAAATGGCGGCCGAGCGGCCCTCGCGGCTGCGGGCGGTCTTCCCGCGACTGGCCTCGCCAGTTCGATTCGATGCGACCAATTCACAGAACCGCTGCTCATAGGCTGGTATTGAGAATGCCATTTCGCTCGTACGAACTCCGCGCGCGGTACTACAATCCAATCATGGGACGGTTCATCTCGCCCGACCCGATGGGCTTCGCCGGCGGCCAAGTTAACCTCCTCAAATACTCCTTCGACGCCCCGACTGACTATTTCGACCCTCTTGGACTGGGCTGCGGCGGGGGTGGCGGCGGGCCTGCGCCGTGCACGAGCCCCAACTGCCTTCCGGGCTTATGCGAAGGGGCAGCCGATTGTCCTAACGCGCCAATCGGAAGGCACGGCGGCGGCCATCACGGCCAAGCCCCTCGGCATCCGAAGGCGCCGACAGATGTGTCGGCGGTGCCATTTACCGGCCAGCCGACGCTTCTGGCCACCGGCGCGGATAGCATCAAGCTCGCGCTGTTCCTTGTGGCGGCGAGTCGATCCCCGCTGCAGCCATTCAAGAGCGCGTCGTTCGGAACCCGATACGCTCAGGCCCTGCCCGGCGTGCCCATGTCCCCGGAATTTGAAGGTATCTCCTTCCCGGCGGCATCTGAGCCAGTAGAATTTCTGCAGCCCGTGACTCCCTGAACGTATGCGTATTAGGAGATATTATTGAGGAAGTTGCTCACAGCCATTCTGGCCCCGCCAGTGATCGGACTTTTGCTCGCATCGTGCTCCGATCAGACGCCGCGCGATCTCCGCTCGATCCGCGGACCCGGCGCTGGGGCGCTCGAGGCCGCCTGCGTTGTGGATGGAGGCGAAATCTGTCGCGAAGTGTACCGGCAGTACGCGGATTTGACGCCGCCAGCTAACCAGAATGTGCTGTATGCGGGCCAATTCGATCAACGCGGAATGGACTTCGTTCTGCAACTTCCAGACGAGACTCTTTTGTCGGGAGGATGTTGCTGGCAGGTCAATTCGGGAGCAGGCCCAAGCGGTGGGGTGAGCCATGTCCCGGACCTTTCGCCCACCGACGCCGACTACCTCCGCAGAAATGGATATTGTCACGCTCAGGCGGACCGATCCGCCGCTCCTCATTCGAGTGCCCCGGCGGCTGGCAAAAAGGTCAGGGCAACCGAGGCTAGCGCCCTATGCAAGAAATTTTACTCGTCGTGCTGGAAAAGAGGGTGGCTTGACCGCTACGAAC
>JAJZAG010000116.1 GCA_021799555.1 Deltaproteobacteria bacterium
ACGGCGACGGCGAAAATGATCCGGCTGATGTTCCCCGTCTGATCTCGCGGCTTGATGACGGTTGCGATCTCGTCAGCGGATGGCGTACCGAACGCTGGAAGGGCGCGCGGCTGACGCGGAGATTGCCCTCGATGGCGGCAAACGCCTTGATTTCTGAAATCACCGGCGTGCGCCTGCACGACTACGGATGCACGCTCAAGGCGTATCGGGGCGATCTGGTCCGTCAACTGCGCCTGTACGGCGAGATGCATCGCTTCGTCCCGGCGATCGCGGCCGAACAGGGTGCGCGGATCGCGGAGCTCGAGGTGAACTTCCGCCCGCGGCGCTCGGGTGCGTCCAAGTACGGTCCTGGGCGGATCCTGCGCACGCTGCTCGATCTGATCACCGTGCGTTTTCTGTCCGGATACTCGACGCGGCCAATTCAGGTGTTTGGCGCGATCGGCGTTGTGTTGGGCGGTCTCGGGTCGCTATGGACCGCGTGGCTGGTCTTCGAGAAGATTATTCTCGGGTATCCGCTGGCCGACCGTCCCGCCCTGTTGCTCGCGGTTCTGCTCGTGGTTGTGGGGGTACAGCTCGTCAGTATCGGACTGTTGGGTGAGATGCTCGCGCGCACCTACCACGAGTCGCAGGGCAAAGAGATTTACGTGATCAAAGAGGAATTTTAGGCGGTCTACGCGCTATGAATATCGCCATCGTCGGAACCGGATACGTCGGCTTGGTCAGCGGAACCTGCTACGCCGAAAGCGGCAACGAAGTGATCTGCGTCGATATCGACGCCAAACGGATCGCCTCGCTGGTCGAAGGCAAGATTCCGATCTACGAGCCCGGCCTCGAAGAACTGGTTCGCCGCAACGCCCGCGAAGGGCGGCTGCGGTTCACGCGCGACACCGCGGCGGCGGTGGCGCAATCGATGGTTTCGTTTATCGCGGTGGGAACGCCGATGAGCGCGTCGGGCGCGGCCGATCTGACAGGAGTCTTCAAGGCGGCCGAAGATATCGCCCGCGCAGTAACCGGCTATCACGTTATCGTCGTCAAGAGCACCGTCCCGGTCGGCACCAACGACAAGGTGCGCGAAATCGTTTTGCGCGCCGCTAAGCATCCCGTGGACGTTTGCTCGGTACCGGAGTTTCTGAAGGAAGGTGCGGCGGTCGAGGACTTCATGCGTCCCGACCGGGTGATCATCGGCAGCCGCAGCGAGCGCGCGACCGCGATCCTGCGCGAAATCCATGCGCCGTTCGTACGCACCGATAATCCGATTCTCGTAATGGACCCGAAGTCGGCGGAGCTTTCGAAGTACGCCGCCAACTCGATGCTCGCGCTCAGGATTTCGTTTATCAACCAGATTGCGAACCTCTGCGACGCGGTCGGCGCCGATATCAGCGCAGTCCGGCGTGGACTCGGCTCGGACCGCCGAATCGGCTCACAATACCTGTTTCCCGGCTTGGGTTATGGCGGCTCATGTTTCCCCAAGGACGTGCAGGCGCTGATCCATACCGCTGCGGAATACAATCTCAACTTTTCGCTCTTAAAGGCGGCCGAAGAAGTCAATGCTGAGCAGAAGCGCGTGCTTCCGATGCGCGTGAAGCGGCACTTCGGCGAAGATTTGACCGGCAAGACCTTCGCGCTCTGGGGACTCGCCTTTAAGCCGCGCACCGACGACATGCGCGAGGCGCCGTCGCTGGTCGTAATCGAGGAGCTGATTGCCGCCGGCGCAGATGTGCGCGTCCACGACCCCGAGTCGCTCGCAAACGCGCGCGCTATACTCGGGAATCGCGTCAGCTACCATGAAACCAACTATGAAGCGCTCGGCGGCGCCGACGCGCTTCTGATTTGCACCGAATGGAACGAATTCCGCCATCCGAATTTCCAGCGAATCAAGGCCGAGCTCAAACAGCCAGTGATATTCGACGGCCGTAACCTGTATGATCCCGAACTGATGAAAGCGCTCGACATCACGTACTACTCGATAGGACGCTCGCCGGTCTAAGCGGAGGAATGCCTCTAATGCGAATTCTGGTGACCGGCGGGGCGGGGTTTATCGGATCCAACACCGTCGATGCGCTGATCAGACGAGGCGCCGGTGACGTCGCGGTATTGGACAGTCTTACGGCCGGCAAGCGCGAGCAGGTAAATCCTCAGGCACGATTCTATCTTGCCGATCTTCGCGACGCCGCGGCGGTCCGGGAAATTGCCGAGCGCGAGCGCCCTGAGGTGATCTATCATTTTGCGGCGCAGATGGACGTGCGGCGCTCGGTAGCCGATCCGGCCTTCGACGCGCAGGTCAATCTGGTGGGTTTTCTCAACCTGATCGAGGCTGCCCGCAATCACGGGCTCAAGCGCGTCGTCTTTTCCTCGACAGGCGGTGCGATCTACGGCGAACAGGAGACTTTTCCCGCCGACGAGAATCATCCCTGCCGCCCGGTCAGTCCCTATGGAATCGCCAAGCTCGCAACCGAGTCCTACCTGTTTTATTACCACGTCCAGTATGGGATCGATTATCTCGCGCTGCGCTACGGCAACGTTTACGGGCCGCGGCAGGACCCGCACGGCGAGGCGGGGGTGGTCGCGATTTTCAGCGGAAAGATTCTCGACGGACAACCGTGCACGATTTTCGGCGACGGCGGCCAGACCCGCGATTACGTCTTCGTGGGCGATGTGGTGCGCGCCAACCTCGCCGCGCTTGACGCCAAAGCCTCGACAATGGCGATCAATATTGGCACCGGAGTCGAAACCAGCGTCAACGATCTCTATGCCACGCTCGCCGCGATCGCCGACTTTTCGACCGCCGCGATCCACGCGCCTGCGCGGCCCGGTGAGCAGAAGCGCTCGGTTATCTCGCCCGCGCGCGCGGCAAAAGAGCTCGGATGGCGTCCTGTGACGGTGCTGCGCGACGGCCTCGGTGAGACTTACCAATATTTCAGGGCGAACAGAAAACAAGCGGGCCACGATGACTGACCCGGCGTCGATTCGCAACTTTTCGATTATCGCGCATATCGATCACGGCAAATCCACGCTCGCGGATCGCCTGCTCGAACGCACCGGCGCGCTCAGCAAGCGCGAACTCAAAGAACAGTTCCTAGACTCGATGGACCTCGAGCGCGAACGCGGCATCACGATCAAGGCTCGAAGCGTGCGGCTCCATTACCACGCGCGCAGCGGCAAATCGTACGTGCTCAACCTGATCGACACACCCGGCCACGTAGATTTTGCCTACGAAGTCTCGCGCAGCCTTGCCGCCTGCGAGGGCGCTCTGCTGGTCGTCGATGCGAGCCAAGGCGTCGAAGCGCAGACGCTCGCCAATGTCTATCTCGCACTCGATCACGGCCTCGAGATCGTTCCGGTAATTAACAAGATCGATCTGCCCGGCGCCGACGTCGAACGCACCCGCGCGCAAATCGAGGAGACGATCGGCTTGCCCGCCGACGAGGCGATTCTCACCAGCGCGAAGGAAGGCATCGGAATCGACGAAGTTCTCGAAGCGATCGTCGCGCGCATCCCTGCGCCCAAACCCAATTTCGGCGATCCCGTGCGCGCGCTCATTTTCGATAGCTGGTACGACAGCTACGAAGGCGTGATCGGTCTGGTGCGCGTGTTCAGCGGCGATCTACGGCGCGGAATGAAAATCCGCCTGATGGCGACCGGCGCCTCAGGCGAGGTCATGCGGCTTGGACATTTCACCCCGCACGAGCAACCCGCCGACAGGCTTGGCCCGGGCGAAGTCGGATTTGTCGTCGCCGGAATCAAGACCGTCGCCGATATGCGCGTCGGCGACACCGTTACCGACGCGGAGCGGCCGGCCTCCGAACCGCTGCCGGGATTCAAGGAGTTGAAGCCGATGGTCTTCGCCGGGCTTTACCCGACCGAGGCCAACCAGTATCCAGCGCTGCGCGACGCGATCGAAAAGCTGACGCTTAACGACGCGAGTCTCATCTGCGAGCCCGAATCGTCGCAGGCGCTGGGCTTTGGATTCCGCGCCGGATTCCTCGGCCTGCTGCACATGGAGATCGCGCAAGAGCGGCTCGAGCGCGAGTTCGGCATCAACCTGATCGTGACCGCGCCGACCGTCGCCTACCGCGTCCGCACGACGTCCGGGACCACCCAGATGGTGGATAACCCCGCGCTGCTGCCGCCGGAGAACACGATCGAGGCGATCGAAGAGCCGTTCATCCTGTCGTCGATCCACATGCCGGAGGAATTTCTGGGCGCGGTGATGAAGCTGTGCGAAGAGCGGCGCGGAGTGCAGCGCGATCTGAAATATCTCGGCGACAAACGCGTCATCCTGCACTACGAGCTTCCGCTCGCCGAAATCGTTTTCGATTTTTACGACCGCCTGAAGTCCGTCAGCCGCGGCTACGCGTCGCTCGACTATGATTTTCTGGACTTCCGGGCCGGGCCTCTGGTTAAATTGGATATCCGGATTAACGGCGAGGTGGTGGACGCGCTCTCGATTATTGTGCATCGCGACAAGGCCTACGAACGGGGCCGCGCGCTGTGCGAAAAGATGCGGGAGCTGATTCCGCGCCAGATGTTTGAGGTCGCGATCCAGGCTGCGATTGGCGCCAAGATTATCGCTCGCGAATCGGTTAAAGCGCTGCGCAAGAACGTCACCGCCAAATGCTACGGCGGCGACATCACGCGTAAGCGCAAGCTCCTCGAGAAACAAAAGGAAGGCAAAAAGCGGATGAAACAGGTCGGTCGCGTCGAAATCCCGCAGGAAGCCTTTCTGGCGCTGCTCAAGGTCGGGGAGTAATCGCCTCGTGAGCGAACCGCTTCGCACCGTCGAATCCGACGAGCTCGCCGCCGCCGCGCCCGCGTCTCGAAAGTCGATCATCCGCGAGTACGCCGAGGCGCTCGCAATCGCGATGCTCCTCGCGGTGGTGATTCGCACCTTTTTTCTGCAGGCCTACGAGATCCCGTCCGGATCGATGGAACCGACGCTGCTTGTCGGCGACCATATTCTCGCCAACAAACTGATCTATGGGCTGCGGATGCCGGATTCGATCTTCGGACTCAAGCCGCCCGGTCTTCCTTATGGCCGCTACCTGCTGCGCTTCGAGCCGATTCATCGCGGCGACGTTGTCGTGTTCGTCTATCCGCGCGACCCGAGCGAGGACTATATCAAGCGGGTGATCGGAATTCCCGGCGATGTCGTCGAAGTCAAGAACGGCAGGGTATGGCTCAACGGCGCACTGATGCCCGATCCGCACGCCCACTTCGAGGTGCCGGACAACGAACGGATAACCGCCTCGGTGCGTGATTACTTCGGACCGGTCACCGTACCGCCAGGAAATCTCTTCATGATGGGCGATAATCGCGACGACAGTTCGGACAGCCGCTTCTGGGGCTTTGCGCCGATGGATAATGTTGAAGGGCGCGCAATGGTGATCTACTGGTCGTGGGACGGCGAAGAGAATGGTATCCTGCCGGTGCGATGGTCGCGTCTCGGAATGGTGGTCCGCTAAAGTGAAGGACCGCGCGGCGCCGCACCGATTTGCGGACCAGCGCAAACCCATGAACCAATTTCAACGTATCGCCAGACCGCGCGGATCCGCGCCGCTAGCGCCAGCGAGGGCGGAGTAGGGCCGCCAATGGGCGAACCGCTGCGCACCTTGAAGCCGGTCGCGCCCGCGCGCTCGCGCGAGCCCGAACCGCGCAAGTCGATCGCGCGCGAGTATGCCGAAGCGCTCATAATCGCGCTCGCCCTCGCCGTCGTCATCCGTACCTTTTTCGTTCAGGCTTACAAAATTCCATCCGGCTCGATGGAGCCCACGCTGCTGGTGGGCGACCATATCCTTGTCAACAAGCTTATCTACGGACTGCGGATGCCGGATTCCATCTTTGGCCTCGATATTCCGGGTCTGCCGCTCGGCAAATACCTGTTCAGGCTCGAGCCGATTCATCGCGGCGACGTCGTGGTGTTCGTGTTCCCGCCCGATCCGACCAAGGATTTTATCAAGCGAGTCATCGGACTGCCTGGCGATACGATCGCGGTCAAGAACGGCAAGGTATGGCTCAACGGGGCGCCGATGCCTGATCCGCACGCGCATTTCGAAGTACCCGACGCGGACCGCTCTCCCGTGTCGCCGCGCGACAACTTTCCGCAAATCGGCACCGACGCCGGTGCGCTCGGCGCGGTGACCGTCCCGCCTGGAAAAATTTTCGTGATGGGCGATAATCGCGACCGCAGCTACGACAGCCGCTTCTGGGGCTTTGTCCCGCAAGACAACGTCGAGGGCCGCGCAATGATCATCTACTGGTCGTGGAATACCAATGGCGACGGGTTCCTGCACATAAGATGGTCTCGAATCGGGATGATAATCCATTAGCCTTAAGGAGCGTCGCGTGGCTGCTGATGATGCTTTGACAAGAATCGGTACGATGCTCGAGGAAATGGGCGCGCGCTTCGAACTCGTAATCGAGGCCGTCTCGGGCTATGGTGGCCGCCTTGACGCGCTGCGCCAGGAGCTTTTCGCGCAGTTCGCCGAGGTCGGCAGTCAGATCCGTTTCCTCTCCGAGCAAATCGGCGAGAACCGCCGCGGTATTGCCACCGCCCGCGCCGATCTTGGTGCTGAGATGATCCGCCTGGGCGAGGCGCTCGGCCGCACCCGCGTCGAATTCCGTGAGCAGATATCCGCCGGCGAAAACGCGCTACGCCAGGACCTGCAGGCTCGCGCCGCCGAAGCCCGCGAGCATACCACCGCCTCGGCCGCCCGCGCCGCCGAGTCCGCTGGCGAAAAGCTTGGCGAGTTGACCGGCGCCGCCGCCAGGAAAATCACCGGCGAGCTTCAGAAGACCAACAAGGCGCTGGCGAACCTTGTCCGCAAATTCGAACGCTTCGATGACCGCGTTACCGTCCAGACCCGCGACCAGGATCAGCGCCTGCGCAAGCTCGAGCAGCGCCGCAAATCCGCCGGATAGACCGCTCGCGATCGCGGGCGATCGCTTGATCCACGGACGCCGGAACGGTAAATAAAGATCACCTTTAATCCGCTACTGAGATAGCGGGAAGGTTACCATGACGAATTACTCTCGCATTGCGCCCGGCTGTATTCGCAGTCGGGATTTTTTTTGTCCCGCACTCATTGCCGGCGGGGTCGCGCGATGACGCCGAAGCCGCGGGTTGTCCTCGACGCCGCTGCGCTCGCACGCTCGGTGCGCCGCATCGCCCATGAAATTGCCGAACGTAGCGACGGCGCCAGCACCGTCGTGCTGGTCGGCGTCGTCAGGCGCGGCGCGTTTCTCGCCGAGCGGATAGCAGCGGAGCTCGCGCGTACCAGCCAGATCCAGGTTCCCGTCGGCACGCTCGACATCTCTTCGTACCGCGATGACGGCAAGGGCGCCCCCGGCGATCCGCGCCTGCTCGCGCGCGACATCCCGTTTGTGCTCGACGGTAAACGCGTCGTGCTCGTCGATGATGTCCTCTACACCGGACGCACCGTGCGCGCCGCGCTTGATGCGCTATCCGATCTTGGCCGCGCCGAGTCGATTCAGCTCGCCGTGCTCGTCGATCGGGGCGAGCGCGAGCTTCCGATTCGCGCGGACTATGTGGGCAAAAATATCGAGGCTCCCGCCGGGCAGCGGGTTTACGTGCGTTTGAGCGAAGTCGATGGCGCCGACGCTGTGATAATAGGCAATGGAAAATGACGCGCCTGCCGAAAATCGATCTGGTGTCGATCGAAGACCTCGAATTGCCCGAGATCGAACGTATCTTCGCGCTCGCCGACGGCTTCGCCGCCGCCCTCGATCGCGGCGAAACGCTCTCGGCCGCCAACGGCCTCGTGATGGCGACGCTGTTCTATGAGCCCTCGACGCGCACGCGGCTCAGTTTCGAGTCCGCGATGCATCGGCTGGGCGGCGCGGTGATCAGCTCGGCCGACATGAACGCGAGCTCCGCCGCCAAGGGCGAAAGCCTCGCCGACACCGCACGGATCGTAAGCGCGTACGCGGACTTGATCGTGCTGCGTCATCCCCACGATGGCGCCGCGCGCGTCGCCGCCGACTACGCCGCGTGCCCGATCATCAACGCCGGCGACGGGAGCCGCGAGCATCCGACCCAGACGCTCTGCGATTTGTTCATCCTGCGCCGCAAGAAAGGCAAACTTAAGGGTTTGACGGTCGCGCTGTGCGGCGACTTGAAATTCGGACGCACCGTTCATTCGCTCATCTATGCGCTGGCGCGCTTCGGCGCGAATATCCTCGCCGTCCCGACCGCCGGTATGGACGTGCCCGACTACGTGCTGGCGCGTCTTGCCGCCGAGCGCCATTACAGCTTCTCGACCGTCACGATGGACGAGTTAAAGACCCTCGCCGGCGGACTCGACGCGCTCTACCTGACCCCGAGCGCGCCGCATCAAATGGCGCTATTCACGGGCGATGTGCCGCTCGATAAAATTCCCGCCGCCGAACCGCCCGCCTCGCTCGACGCGTTCTATGTCACCCGCCTGCAGAAAGAGCGCATCGCCGCCACGCAGCCGCGGCCCGGCGAGTACGTTCGCTTCGACGCGCGCGCGCTCAAGGGGCATCGGGCGCAGGAGGCCGTCGTGATGCATCCGTTGCCGCGCACCGGCGAGCTCGCCTACGAACTCGACTCCGATCCGCGCGCGGTGTACTTCGAGCAGGCCGCCGCCGGCGTGCCGGTGCGGATGGCGATTATCGCGTGGCTGCTCGAACACAAACGTGACGCGCATCGAGTCTCCCCGGCGGCGGCCGAAACCGCTCGCATCACGGCTGAGCCCGCCCCGCGATGCGCCAACGCCAACTGCATCACGCGCTTCGAAGGCGCCTATCTGCACCCGCGCTTCAAGCTCGCTCGCGCCGCCGACCGCGGCCTGCTCGCGCTGCGCTGCGACTTTTGCGAGCGCGAGCTGCGCGTCGAGTTTGTCGGTCACGCCCGCTCGCATCGCTATTACCGCTATGACGAAAACCTCTACGGTTACGTCCACAACTGGATCGCCGAAGGCTCGCTCGCCGTTTTCGATAGCGTAAAACAGGCCGAGGAAAACGGTTATGAACCGTACAAGCGCGGCCCGCAGCGCGAGGTAATGAACGACGCCGAAATCGCGACCGCCGTCGAATCGCTGGCCGACCAGGTGATCGCCGACGTGCAAGACCTCACCAACGTCTCGATCGTTGGCGTCGTAAGCCACGGCGCAATGCTCGCGGTGCGCATCCGCGACCAGATCGCCGCGAAATCCGGCGTGCGGCCGCCTGCCGCCGCGCTCGACGTTTACAACCCCGGTGCCACCGTCGTCGCGCTCGACGGCGGCGATGCGTTTGCCGTACAGGATCGCGCACTCGTGATTGTCGATGACGTCATCAACAGCGGATGGACGGTGCAGCGCGCGATGAACGCGCTGTGGCAGCGCGGCCGTCCCGCCACCGTCAAACTGGCCGTACTGATCGACCGCGGCCATCGCGCGCTCCCGATTCGCCCCAACTACGTCGGCAAGAGCATCCCGACTTCCCGCACCGATCGCGTGCAGGTCCGCCTCGCGCCGCCCGATTCCGGCCTCAAGCATCACGCTCACGATCGTGTGATGATCTACTCGATGCTCGAGGCGGCCAAGTCGCCGCAGGACGCGCGATGAGCACCGGCGCGATACTTCTGCGCGGAGGGCGCGTGATAGATCCCGCCTCCGGCCTCGACGGGTTGTTCGACCTGCTCGTCTCCGATCGCGAGATCGAGGCGGTCGAGCCGCCTGGTGCAATCCCATTCTCAGCCACCGCTTCGGTAATCGACGCCGCCGGATGCTGGGTCGTGCCGGGATTGATCGACGCGCACGTCCATCTGCGCGATCCCGGCTATCCGGAAAAAGAGACCATCGCGTCCGGTCTTCGCGCCGCCGCCGCCGGTGGCTTTACGGCCGTCGCCGCGATGGCCAACACCAATCCGGTAAACGATTCGCCAGCCGTCACCGCGTACATGCTCGAGCGCGCCAGCCAGGTTCGCTCAGCGCGGCTGATTCCGGTCTCCGCGGTGACGCGAGGACTCGCCGGCCTCGAGTGCGTCGATTTCCCCGCGGCGTCGGAAGCGGGCGCACGCCTGTTCTCCGACGACGGTATGCCGATTGACGATCAGGTTGTCCTTGGCCGCGCGATGGACGAGAGCAAACGGCTCAATCTCGCGATCTCCCTGCACGAGGAAGATCGCGGCCTCTCCTGCCACGGCGCGGTGAACGACGGCGAGATTGCGCGGCGTCTCGGCGTTAGCGGCTACAGCGATGCGGCCGAGTCCGCTCGCGTGCGGCGCGACCTCGCGCTCGCAATCGGTTCAGACGCGCCGATCCATATCGCTCACGTCTCGACCCGGGCCTCGCTGGACT
>JAJZAG010000117.1 GCA_021799555.1 Deltaproteobacteria bacterium
TGTCATAAGTAATTATGCTAAACGAATTTAAGAATTATTCATAGCAAAGCAGCCAAGCGCCGCTAATTTCCGTACGGATTCCGCCCATGATTCAGGTAGATCGAGAAGTCCGTAACCTCTCCGAGCAACCGTGGCGGCGTCTTGAAACTCGCCTCGCTGCCTGACTTCATCTCCTGAATGACGATCTTGTCCTGACCGACCGTCCGGCCGGCCGCGTCGAAGTATCGCACCTCGACATCGACCGCGCCGAGATTGCCGCCGGTGTTGCGCAGGCGGCCATCAACGAAAACGGCCGCGCCGCGATGCTCCAGGTGGCTTTCGACTACCTGTACGGGTTCGGTCCGATAGAGTGAATAGAAAACGAACCCGACGAAGGTAATCGCCACAATCAGGATTACACTTGTGCTCTTACGCATGTTAGGTGCAGGTCGGCTGGTGCGATGCTTGGGCGTTCGGACCTGCCGAGGTCCGCGTCGCACACGACATATCAACTTTAGCCGACTTCAGCAGCCGCGCGCACTCGCTTCGGCCACCTGAGGTCAAACGAATGGATCGATGTGGAAGACGACCTGAGTTGAGTAAGCAAGCGGCAGATGCTTCGCGGACAGGCGTCACGACATAGTGCGCGGCCGGTTTTTGCTGAGAGTCGGCGGAATATTTTCCGCGATACGGTTGGGGTTCACCGCGGTACGAATCTTGAACTCAAGCGACCCGACCCTGCCGCCGGTGCGGGGCCAAAGTCGCTCGTATCGTCGTGCCGGGTGAATTCAGAACGGCGGAAAATGCCGCTATGGAGGAGTTGAGAGTGGAACAAACAATCCGCAAGAGAACGCTCGTATCGCGGGGGATAACCGGCGTTTTTGCATCGCTAGTATTGCTGATTGCATCGACCGGCCGCGCGCAAACCCCGGCTGCGCCGCCGGCAGCAGGCGCGCCCGCTGCAGCCGCGCCTGCTGCTCCGGCGGCGGCCAGTTCGCCGGCCGCTCCTGCCGCGGCCGCATCGCCAACGCCGCCGCTATCTTCGCCCAGCGTAACTGGTCCGCTGACGATGGCCTCGCCGACCGTCGTTGATTTGAGCACGCTGCCGTTTTTGGCGAATCTCCCGGGAGCGTCGGATCTCGGAAAAATCGATCTCAACGGTGTGGCGAGTGGGATCGGTATGGTTCAAAATCACGCCGATCTTTACGACAAGACGGCGCGCGCTGATGTCAGCAATGCATTTTTGATCCTTCAGAAGCCCGACGGAATCGTGCAGTTCTATCTGCAGGTCGGCGCGTACGACAGTCTGGCGCTTGGCACTCCCTATGTTTCGGCGGGCAAGGCGGTCAGCGATCTTTATGGTCCACTGCCGGTGGCGTATCTCAAGATTGCGCCCACCGACAACTTCTCAATCGAGGCGGGCAATCTGCCGACGCTGATCGGCGCGGAATATACGTTCACGTTCGAAAATATCAACGTCGAGCGCGGACTCTTGTGGAACCAGGAGAACGCGGTCAACCGCGGTGTGCAGTTAAATTACAATCAAGGCCCGGTGAGCGCGTCACTTAGCTGGAACAATGGATTCTATTCCGACAGCTACACATGGCTTACCGGTTCTCTGGCCTACGCGTTTAACTCGGCAAATTCGCTTTCGGTCGTGGGCGGCGGCAACCTTGGCTACGATAAGCATTCCAGCTTCGTCGCTCCCGCACTGCTGAACAACAGCGAAATCTACAATCTGATTTACACCTACAGCTCTGCGCCGTGGATTATCCAGCCGTACATGCAGTGGACTTACGTGCCGAAGAATACGGCGATTGGCGCGCTGGAATCGACCTCGACGATCGGCGGCGCCGTGCTTGCCAGCTACGCAGTGACCGACAATTTCTTCATGGCGGCGCGAGCCGAATATATCGGCAGCACCGGCAACTCGGTCAATCTACTCTACGGCCCCGGCAGCGAGGCGTGGTCGCTCACGCTGACGCCGACTTATCAGTACAAGCAGTTCTTCGTGCGGCCCGAAGTGTCTTACGTGCAGGCGATGGGCTACACGAAAGGCGACGTGTTCGGAAGCACCGGCGCGCATCCCGCGCAGGTGCGCGGTCTGCTTGAGTTGGGCCTGCTTTTGTAGGCGGGAGGACTTCGGTTCGGATTTCGAATTAACGAGTCTCCTCGCTCGGGCGAGCGTCGAGTCAAAGCAGCACGGACGGCGGGCCGATTAAGTCGGTTCCGCCGTCCGGCTATTTGGGCGACTCGCGCGTGTGTGCCGAGTCTGGTAGTTAGGAAGGCCTTCATAAATGAATCCCGCCGCCGCGATCGTCGTTCTTTGCTTGATGCTGTTTGGTCCCCTATTGATCCACCAGATCGAAAGCAACATCGAAGTTTACATTCTCGGGATCGGGATCGTCGCGACGTTGATGGCAGGCGGCTTTGAGCGCGGCGTCGTCGCGCACGCGCTTGAAGAGCCGATTCTGATTTCAGTGGCGGTCGTTGCCGCCGGAGTCGCTTTCAGTTACTTGCGCGAATATCTCGATGGAATATTCGCCGCTTATCGCCGTCGCATTCGCCGGTCGGTTCTGGTCGGTGTTTCGATCTTTGTCCTTGCGATGCTTTCGAGCGTGATCACGGCAATCGTCGCGGCGCTCGTGTTGGTTGAAATAGTCGGCTTGCTGCATCTGGAGGGGCAACCGCGCGTCCGGGTTACGGTCGCGGGATGCTTTGCGGTCGGGATGGGTGCCGCGATGACTCCGCTTGGGGAACCGCTGGCGACGCTTGCGGCATCGGCGCTCAAGCTTCCGTTTCTGGGACTGTTCGATCTGCTGGCGCCGTGGGTTATCCCGGGGGCGCTTGCCGCATCGATATTAGCGGCGATCTTCGCGCGCGGCGATTATGGCGATTATATCGAAGGCCGGGAGGCCACAGATGTGCGCGAGTCGCCCAAGGCGGCACTGATGCAGGGCGTTCGCATCTATGGCTTCGTCGCGGGTCTGGTGCTTGTCAGCTATGCGTATGCGCCGCTCGCGACGAAGATCGTCGCGCGGCTCGGCAACGACGCCCTGTTCTGGGCGAACACAGTGTCGGCGGCGCTCGACAACGCGACGTTGGTCGCGCTCGAAGTGCATAAGATGACGCATGCAAGAGCCCGTGAAGCGATTCTGGCGCTGTTGATTTCCGGCGGGATGCTGATTCCGGGAAACATCCCGAATATCATCAGCGCGAGTCGGCTCAAAATTGGCAGTGTCGCATGGGCGCGGGTGGGGATTCCGATCGGTCTGGCAGGGTTGGGCATTTATTTTGCTCTCCTAAAAATAATAGCGTGACAAAGCGATCGGACGCTTGGTAAGGGGAGCATAAATAGCAGGCTTTCGCGATGTATCCGAGGTGCACCCCGGGGACTATGGCGCCCAAAGCGGCGGCAATTGCCTGAATCGCAGGCGTTGCCTTAGCCGTGGTTTCGTGCGAAAAGCGAGGGGATATTAAAGGCCGTTTTTCCGATGCGGCATCCTTGTGCGTGAATGCCGTGTCCCATCCAGGATTCACTAACGATTACGATTCGGTCGAGCGGTTCGCGCCGCCTCGAAGTACACGCAGAATAAGCGTTCGGCTGTAAGCAGCCAGGAGGATTACGGGTTCGATGACGCCAAAACAAGTATTGCAGATGATCAAGGATCAGGGAGTCGTGATGGTCGATCTGAAGTTTATCGACTTGCTCGGCACCTGGCAGCATTTCACTGCTCCGATTTCCGAGTTCAAGGACGAGGCGCCGTTCGACGAAGGTTTGGGTTTCGACGGCTCGTCGATCCGCGGCTGGCAGGCGATCGACGCGAGCGACATGCTCGTGATTCCCGACCCCGACACAGCGGTGATGGATCCATTCACGAAAGATCCAACCCTGTCGCTGATCTGTAACATCTCCGACCCGATTACGCGGACCGATTACACGCGTGACCCGCGCAACATTTCAAAGAAAGCCGAAGCCTATCTCAAATCAACCGGAATCGGGGATCTTTCATTCTTCGGTCCCGAGCCGGAATTTTTTATCTTTGACTCGATCCGATTCGATACCACGCAGAACTCCAGCTACTACTATATCGATTCCAACGAAGGTAACTGGAACGCCGGCAGGGAAACCGCGATCAAGGGCGGCCTCAACACCGGCTACAAAGTTCGCAACAAGCAGGGTTACTTTCCGGTGCCGCCGACCGACAGCTTGCAGGACATTCGGACCGAGATGGTCCTCGAAATGGAGCGGGTTGGAATCCGGGTCGAGAAGCAGCATCACGAGGTTGCTACCGCCGGGCAGGCGGAAATCGACATGCGCTTTCAGCCCCTGACCAAAATGGCGGATTGGCTGACCTGGTATAAGTACATCGTGAAGAATGTTGCGGCGCGGCACGGCATGACGGCGACTTTTATGCCCAAGCCGATCTTCGGTGACAACGGCACCGGGATGCACACGCATCAGAGCATCTGGAAGGGCGATACTCCACTGTTCGCTGGCAACGGCTACGCCGGGATGTCCGAGCTCGCGATGCACTATATCGCGGGAATTTTGCATCACGCGCCGACGATCGCTGCGTTCACCAATCCGGGCACCAATTCGTATCGCCGCCTAGTTCCCGGCTTCGAGGCGCCGATCAACCTTGCCTACTCGAGCCGCAATCGTTCGGCTTCGGTGCGAATCCCGATGTACTCGCCGTCACCGAAGGCCAAGCGGATCGAGGTGCGCTTTCCCGATCCAACCTGCAACCCGTACATCGCGTTCTCCGCGATGCTGATGGCGGGACTCGATGGAATCCAGCGGCGGCTCGACCCGGGTCAGCCGCTTGACAAGGATATCTACGCGTTAACGCCGTCGGAATTGGCTGAAGTACCAAGCATGCCGGCGTCACTCGAGGAATCGCTTGCCAACTTGAAGCGCGACCACGAATTCCTGCTCAAAGGCGATGTGTTCACCGAGGATCTGATCGAGACCTGGATCGAATATAAGATGGCCAACGAAGTCAGCGCCATCCGCCTGCGGCCGCATCCGTACGAGTTCGCGCTCTACTACGACGCCTGAAATTCGAAAGAAAGGCTAGAAAGAGAAAAGCGGCGGCGTGCTTTATGCGCGCCGCCGTTTCCTATGACCGAGGCGATGTTCTAACCCAAAAGACAGTCGCGTTGTGCGTCATGCATGTCTTGTATCCGGAGATCGCTCCTTACACCCAGGGAGTACTGCTGGCCCCCGAGGGCGACCTGCTCTACTGGGAGATCTGCGGCAATCCCGACGGCAAGCCTGCGTTGGTTTTGCATGGCGGGCCCGGATCAGGGTGTTCGCCTTGGCATCGGCGGCTATTCGATCCATCCGCCTATCGGGTCGTGTTGTTCGATCAGCGGGGATGCGGCCGAAGCAGCCCGCACGCATCCGATCCTCGAACCGCGCTTGCTGGCAATCGCACCGCAAACCTGGTAGCCGACATCGAGCTACTGCGGCGGCATCTTGGAATCGAAAGGTGGATGGTGCTCGGCGGCTCGTGGGGCAGCGTTTTAGCGCTTGCATACGCGCAGACTCATCCTGATCGCGTGACGGGCATGATTCTGTTTGGCGTCGCGACCGGAAGGCGCATCGAATATGACTGGCTGTTTCGAGGCGGTGTCGGCATTTTATTTCCAGAACAGTGGGAGCGATTACGCGCTGCTGTGCCAGAGGCGGCGTGTGACAGCGAGGTTGTCGAGGCGTTTCAGCGCCGTCTGAACAATGCCGACCGCATGGTTCGCGATCCCGCTGCGCTGGCGTGGTGCACTTGGGAATCCGCGTCGCTAGCGTGGCCGCCGATTCACGGCCTTGCGCGCCGTTTTGCCGATCCAGCTTTCAGGATCGCCTTTGCACGCCTTGTGACGCATTACGTGTCTAACAACGGATTCCTCGAAGACGGGATTCTGTTGCGACGCGCGGATCAACTTGCCAATATCCCCGGAATTTTGATCAATGGCAGGTATGACTTCCAGGCACCGATCGGGTGGACATGGGAGCTAAGGCGCGTGTGGCCGCGTGCGCGGATCGAGGTCGTCGACAACGCGGGTCACGAGGCCTCCAGCGAGAGGATCACACGCCAACTGGTTCGCGCCACTGATGAATTTGCGCGCTTCCCGGCCTCTTGAGACTCGTTCGTCTCTGAGCGCTCATTGTGACTGCAAAGAGTGCGCCTGCCTCCAGCCCGCAGCTACCTCTGACATCGTGGCGAAGCGCACTCCGCGATGAGACTCGATGTGACCGAGCAGCTGCTCGAGCATCAGCATCCGATGCCCGCGTCCGATCACCTGCGGATGCATCGTCAGTGTGTACACTCCGGTACCGACACGATCGAAGAGGTAATCGAAGTCGCCCGCCCAGATTTCATAGACCGCATTTGGTGACGCGAGTCCCGGCTGAATCCCGGAGCGGCTAGTCACGTACTCGAAGGCTGGAAAATCGTCGAGTCCCCAAGTGAAGGGCACCTCGACGACTTGCGTATCATTGCCGAACACGTACGGTCCGTCGGTCGGCGAGGCGTCGCCGAGGCGCAGGTAGTACGGTTTGAAGTCGTCGCCCATCAGGCTCGAGTCGTAAAGGAAACCATGCTTGACGAGAAGCGCGACCATATTTTCGCTGAGGCCTGCGCCGGGCGAGCGATAGCCGCGCGGACGGCGTCCGGCGATCTTTTGCAGGATCTCGTTGCCGCGAATCAGGATCTGCTCCTCGTCTTCGGGGCCTTTGGGATGCGTATGCAGGTAGCCGTGATTACCGACCTCGTGGCCTTCGGCGACGATCCGCGCGACGATATCTGGAAAGGCCTCGGCACTGTGGCCGGGAACGAACTAGGTCGAGGGAATTTTCAGATATTTCAGCAGATCGAGGATTCGCACCGCGCCGACGCGACCGAATTCGCCGCGCGAGACGGCGCTGAGCGAACGCGCGCGAAACCCTCCGATCCAAAGCGACATCGCGTCGAAATCAAAACTCAGACATACCGAGATTTTCGCGTCCATCGCATTATAACCTCGACACTACGCTGCTATGCGTCGCGCGGGCGAGCGAGTGCTTCGAGTTTCTCGAGCCGTTCCTTGAGCTTTGTGTTCTGCTCGCGCAGCTTGTCCAGGTCGTCGCGTAGGCGGTTGCCTTCTTCGATATGGCTTTTGCCTTCGCTCAGGATCGCGACCGCCTCGTTCGCGCGACGCTGGATACGACCGTCGAGGTCGCGCTCGGCGAGCCTGCGCATCGGAGCGATTCCGCGCGGATCGCCGATCTCCTCGAAGGCGGCGGGCAGGCGCATCCGGACCATGAATTCGCGGTCGTCCGCGAGCGGCGTGAGAAGGTCGATGATCTCGTCGCGCGTGGCTTCCTTGTGATGAGCGATGTGAGCGAGCAGGCCGATTGCGGCGACGCGCGCGCGCGGCGGGCGGCCGTAGTCGCACCATTCGCGGCCGATCGCGATCGCGCGCTCGTTGCGTGTCTCGGCGATACCGCCGAGCGCGTGCGCGCGAATCACTTCGAGGTAGGACGGACGCTCGAGCGCTTTTTCGAGCTGCGCGATAGCGCGCGCATCGCGGGTCTTGCCCAGCGCGAGGGCGGCTTCGGCCTCGACGAAGTAGCTCGGATCGCCGTGATCGAGAACTGCCGCGAGCGCGTCGGCTGCGCGCGGATTGCCGCGAAATTCGCCGAGTGCGCGCATCACGGAGCGCCGCGCCTTCGGATGCGGGAGCTGCACGCCTTCGAGCAGCGCCTCGAGCGCGGTTTCGCTTCTGATCTCGCCGAGCGCGGCGGCGGCGTCCGCCTGCACGCCCCAGAAGCTATCGCCCGCTATCGCGGCGCGCAGCGCGGCGACGGCCTGCGGACTGCCCTCCTTGCCGAGTTCGTGCGCGGCGGCTGAGCGTCCTATAGCCTCGGGCGCGTACTTGAGTTCGAGCTCGAGCGCCTCGCGGCTGCGCTTGTGCTTTAGCGTCTTTACGAGGTCGTGCTCGGGATCGAAGCGGACGGCCTTGGGAGCTACGTCGCGCGCAAAGACGAAAACGTGCTCGCGGTCGCGAATCTCGACGCGATGGCGAGTTTCATGGCCGTCCGTGTCCATCAGGGCAATCGTAGCGCCGAGGCGGAAGAGTCCAATCGTCTCGGAGGTCTTGTGGATCTGCTTGACTGTGACGCTGACGAGCTTGCGCTGATCGTCAAAGGCGCTCGAAACCTCGAGTTCGGGATGGCCTTCTTTGTAAACCCACTGGTCGAAGAAGAAATCCAGGTTGCGCCCGGTCGCGTCCTCGAACGCGCGTTGCAAATCCTGAGTGATCACGTTGCGCCCGCGATGGCGCGTACAGTAAAGATTCAGCGACTTGAAGAACATCGCGTCGCCCGTTTCACGGCGCAGCATGTGCAGGACCAGCGAGCCCTTTTCGTACAGATGGCGATCGAAGAGCTCGATCGGCGCGCGATAGCGGTTGTACACTATCGGACGGCGGTAGTGGTGCCCATCTTCTTCGAGGTAACCCGCGCGATCCTGTCGCAGGTTCCACGCGAATTCATCGGGGCCTAAATATTCCTCGCACCACAGCGCCTCGAAGTAGGTCGCGAAGCCCTCGTTCAACCACGCGTGTGACCAATCGCGGCAGGTCAGCAGATCGCCCCACCATTGATGCGCCAGCTCGTGCGCAACCAGCGGATCGCTTTTGTAATCGAGATGCGCGCGCGCGTCGTGCAACGTGTCGGCGGTCTGGGTCGTCGCCGAGGTATTCTCCATCCCGCCGAAAATGAAATCGCTGACGGCGACCTGCGCGTACTTTGCGTATGGGTAGGGGACGCCGATTTTGCGCTCGAAGAATTCGATCATCTTCGGGGTGTTGCCGAACGCGCGGCGCGCGTCGTCCTCGCGTCCGGGCTGCACGTAGTAGAGAACCGGAGTGCCGCCGGCGCGATCTTCGAGCATGGTGAACTCTCCGGCCGCGAGTGTGATCAAATATGCCGAATGCGGGACGTCGTGGTGAAAATGGAAGCTTCGCGTATGCGCCGCGTGGTCGTGTTCGACCGATATTTGGGCGCCGTTGGAGATCACCGTGAACTTCTCGGGCACGGTCGCGATAACCTCGCTGGTGGCGCGGTTGTTCGGGTAGTCGTAGCACGGAAACCAGTAGCGCGAATCTTCGTCCTCGCCTTGGGTCCAAGCCTGCACGGGTTTGCTAGAGTACGCGTCGTCAGGGCCGACGAAATACAATCCTCGCCGCGGGGACGCCGAGTAATCAATCTCGAGCTCGATTTCGGTGCCCGCTGCGAGAGCGATCGCAAACGTGACGCGCAGCTTGTGGTCCGCGCTCTCGAACGCGATCGGTTCTCCGGCGGCGCGCACCGCGGCGATTTCGAGTTCGGCGGCGTCGAACTCGAGCGTGGCAAGTCCGTCGGCGATTGCGGCGACGCGGTGAGTAGCGGTGCCGGTGATTTGCTTGCGCTCGAAGTCGAGCGCGATTTCGAGCTTGATGTGCCTGATTTCGGCGCTGCGATCGCGCGGCCATTTAGACTCGACGTGCGCGGGCTGAAACGGGCGTCGTCCGCGTGCGAAGTGGCCGGTGAAGGCGCGGCGGTCGCCCAGTTCGAGCGCCACCTGATCGAGAAAACGCGGTTTGTGCATGAGCGCGATCCTAGGCAGCGCGTGGCGCGCGCGCAAACGCGCAGGCAACAGAATCCACAGATTACACAGATTTCACGGATTCAGACTACCCGCGTCCGGCGCACGCCGGACGCGAGCCGGACTTTCGGTTTGAAATCTTTAAATCAGTGCCATCTGTGAAATCTGTGAATTGTGCTTTATTCTGGCGCCAGCACGATCGCTTCGAGCGGCGTCATACGCAGCGGGCCCGCGAGTGCGCCTTGCGCGCGGGCAGGGTCGCTGCTCAGGAGAATCGCGCCGCGCGGAATTTCGATCTCGCGCGGCGCGTTCGAGAAATTCAGCGCGATGATCGCGCGGCTGGTACCCAGTTCGCGCGCGAAAACGAAACACTCGTCTGGCGCATCAAGGATTTTGAGCTCGCCGCTATGCAGCGCGGGCGTATCGCGCCGAACCCGAATCATCCGGCGATAAAATGAGAGCATCGATTCTGGATCTTCCATTTGCCGCACGGCATTGATCGCCGCGTAATCGCCGCATCGAAGCCACGGCTCACCGCTCGTGAATCCGCCATGCATCGCCGCCGACCATTGCATCGGCGTGCGGCATCCGTCGCGTCCGACCGGATCGCGCCACGCGTTCTTGGGAATCTCGACATTAGGCATTCCGAGTTCTTCGCCGTAATAAAGAAA
>JAJZAG010000118.1 GCA_021799555.1 Deltaproteobacteria bacterium
TCGTCGAATGAATTGTGTCATACCCGCGCGTGGCTGCCGCGCGAGGAATCCCGGTTTCCGGCTTCTGCCTGCGGCGGCATCATGCGTGGCCTTCCGATAGCAGGGTCAGTTGCGCATCCAACTGGCGTTGCTGGGCTCGAAGCGACTCGAATTTCTCGGCCATCTGATCCTTGGTTTCCTGATCGGCCTTTGCCCGGAAGCCTTCGTCATTTAGACGCTTCGCGTGCTGGGCCACGTGATTGCTGACCTCGGCGAGGTGCTTGCGGATTTTCTCGCGCGCGCGGGCGAAGTCGAATCCGGCCGGCGCTTCCAGCGAAATTTCTGCCCATTCGAGTATGGTTGTAACGAATCCCCGCGGCGCGCGTTCGCGGTTCGAAAGCAATTTTATTTCCATGCATTTTGCGAGTGTCGCCGCGTAACCACGCCAATTTTCGAACTCCGCTGCGAAGGCCGCTTGTTCTTCGTCGGTCATTGGCACGCTCGCAGGCTTCGCAGGATTAAGCGCCCCGTCGTCGGTGAACATATCATCCGTATTCCTGGAGCCGGTCAGCTTAAGAGGCCGGAGAATCACATTCACGCGCTGGCCCGGATGATAGCCGAGCAGCGCGCGCAGCGAATTAATCGTCTGAGTCGTCTCGAAACATCGGCGCATCGCAGCGTCATCTTCCGGCGAAATCCACGCGGCGGACGCGGGCACAGGGAACTTCGCGATCGCGAGATGCGCACTCAATCCCGCTTCATCTAGGTACGGCCGCATCACCTGCCAAATTTCTTCGCTAATAAATGGCATGAACGGATGCAGCAGCCGCAGCATCGTGTCGAAGCACTTGACCAGCACCCATCGTGTTACGGCCTGGCGCTCGCCTCCGGTTTTGAGGGGATCTTTGGCGAGTTCGATATACCAGTCGCAGAACCTGTGCCAGATGAAGTCGTAGATAGCCATCGCGGCGACGTTGAACTCGTACGCGTCAATCGTGCCGGTCACCTCGACGACGGCCTGATCGAGTCGTTCGAGAATCCATCGATCCGCAAGTTCGAGCTTGTCCCGCGATGGCTCCACAAGCGGTTGTGGCGCGCTTTCGAGGTTCATCATCACGAAGCGCGCGGCGTTCCAGATTTTGTTCGCGAAGGCGCGCGAGGCCGCGAATCTGTCGTGCGACAGAATAACGTCGCGGCCCTGTGCCGCGAGCTGCGCCAAAGTCAGCCGCACGGCGTCGGTTCCGTACTGATCCATCAGTTCAAGCGGATCGACGACGTTGCCTTTCGACTTGGTCATCTTCTTGCCGTACTCGTCGCGGACCAACGGCGTGATGTACACGTGCTCGAACGGCACTTTGTCCGTCATCTCGAGCCCCAGCATCATCATCCTCGCGACCCAGAAGAAAATTATGTCGAAGCCCGTGATGAGCAGGCTCGTCGGATAATAGCGGGCGAGGTCCGGCGTATCGTCGGGCCATCCAAGCGTCGAGAACGGCCACAGTCCCGAGCTGAACCAGGTGTCGAGCACGTCTTCATCCTGGACAAGATCGGTGCCCCCGCATTCCTCGCATTTGGGCGGACGCTCGGCCGCCACGGTGAAGTGATCGCATCGCTGGCATCGGTAGGCGGGAATGCGATGCCCCCACCATAGCTGGCGCGAGATGCACCAGTCGTAGGCGTTTTCCATCCAATTGAAAAACGTGTTCTCCCAGAATTTCGGAAAGAAAGTGGTGTCACCCTTTTTTACCGCTTCGATCGCGCGCCTTGCCATGCCGCGCACGCGCACGAACCATTGCTCGGATAGCATCGGCTCTACAACCGTATCGCATCGCGAGCACACTCCGACGGAGTGCGTGTGCGGCTCGATCTTCTCGATAAGCCCCTGGGCCTCGAGGTCAGCCACGATTCGAACGCGCGCGGCGTCGCGATCGAGCCCCTGATAGACGCCGGCGTTTTCGTTCATCCGCGCCCGCGCATCCATCACGGAGATCTGTTCGAGATTATGACGGCGGCCGAGCGCAAAGTCGTTCAAATCGTGTCCCGGCGTAATCTTAACCGCGCCCGTGCCGAACTGCGCATCGACCGTCGCGTCGGACACGATTTTGATTTCGCGGTTGGTGAGTGGGAGGCTTAGCATTCGCCCGACAAATGGGGTGTACCTTGCATCGGAAGGATTCACCGCTACCGCGGTGTCGCCAAGCATCGTTTCGGGCCGCGTGGTCGCTACGGTGATCGAGCCAGATCGGTCGGAGAAAGGATAGCGAATATACCAAAGGTAAGATTTGGTTTCTCTGTGATCGACTTCCAGATCGGAGAGCGCCGTCTCGCAGCGCGGGCACCAATTGATCAACCTGCGGTCGCGATAAATCAGGCCGCGCTTGTGCAAATCGACAAAAACCGTGTTGACCGCGCGCGATAGCCCCGCGTCGAGGGTGAAACGCTCGCGGCTCCAGTCGCACGACGCGCCGAGGCGGCGAAGTTGCTCGAGAATGCGGCTGCCTTTTTCATCGCGCCACTGCCAGACCCGGTCGACAAACGCTTCGCGTCCCATCTGGTGGCGATCCAGGCCGTCTTTGGCGATCGTCTTCTCGACGGCGTTCTGCGTCGCGATTCCCGCGTGATCGGTTCCTGGAAGCCACAGCGTGTTGAATCCCTGCATCCGCCGCGTGCGCACGATTATATCGTGCAAGGTGGTGTTCAGCGCGTGTCCCAGATGAAGCTGGCCGGTGACGTTGGGCGGCGGGATCACGATCGAGAATTTCTCGCCGGAGCGCCGCGGATCTGCCTTGAAGTAGCCCAGATCGATCCATCGCTGAAACCATCGCTCTTCCGCCGACTTGGGGTCGTATGTTTTTCCGAGTTCCAAATTCACCTTCCGGAAACAGGCTCTATGCGGAGGCAATTGACGCGCCACCCCGCCGCTTCGATTGAATCATATTGGTGGGGCGCAAACGCCTCAAGCCGCGCCGGAAAAGGCGCTTGTCAAATCGGCCTGCAAGATAATATGGTGCGCATGGCCCAAATGGGGTGGGCTATCGTGCTCGCAGGAGGACAGGGTTTTATGCGTCAATTCAGCCGGAAAGCCATGATCGCAGGAGCCTTCGGGGCGCTCTTGATGGGTGTCGTGCTTGGCGGATGCAGTTCGCTTTCGACCGATCACGTCGATTGTAACGTCGTTAAACTGCAGTCTCAATCGGGGCGCTCGGATGCGGAAATAGCCTCGGCGCTCGGCGCGAGTGTGAACGACGTCGCGAAGTGCCACGGTCCTGAAAAATCGGGAAACAGTGAAACCGGCGGCGAGCCCTCGCCGTATTGAGCGCTCGGATTTCGTAGGCGGTGTTCGATACCGGTTCATGGTCGGCAACGAAGCGGCGCGGCCGGGTATCTCTAGCTTGTCGCCGAACCACCGCAGCCCACTCTTCAGCGTCTCCGCACTGATACCGCCGGCGGCTGAGATCGCGCGCGAGGACCGAATCGGAACTGGTCCTGTCAGGGTGACCCGCGCATCGCGCTCACGTGGCGATGCGCGATGGCGGCAGCCGCGCCGCGCGTCTCTACCCCGAGTTTTTCGTATATTCGCTCCAGATGCTTTGCGATCGTGGCCGGACGCGCATCCAGAATCACCGCCAAATCCGCGTTGGTCTTTCCTTCCGCCGCCCAAGCCAGCACCTCAGCCTCGCGCGGGCTCAGCCCGAGCGATCGCAGCGCCGACGGATCGATCCGGCTGGTCCGTTCTTCAAGCACCAGCACGGTGCGGCACGGCTCCCAACACATACGGATCACTAAACGCCGATCGTGCCGGTCGATAACGAGAGGCGGCTGCACGCCGGGTATCGACTCCGCTCGGATCTCATCGCGGCGCATCCGAACCCATTGCGCCAGAACCTCAGGCAACCCATGATCGATCGCGACGCTCGCGAAATAGTCATCGAGCAACCGGATCGCGGCTCTGGTGGCCAGCTTCACCTCGGAGTCAGCGCCAATCACGATCAGGCCCACCGAGCTCGCGTCGATCGCCTCTTCTATCAGCTCCGCGTGTTCCAGAGTGCGCGAGCGCGCGTCCGCATTCGAACGCGCCTGCGCCAGATGAGGGCTCACCAGGTTCAACATTAGCCGCTCGCTTTCCGAAAAGTCGCGAACATCGCGATTGAGCGCGACTCCTACGACGATGGCTGGTGAGGATTGCGAGCGCGCGCAGATCTGATGTTCGATCGAAGCTCGGCGATAATACTCATTGTAAAGCTCGAGACGATGGTAGCGGGCCGCTGAGATAAAGTCCGAAAACTTGAAAGCGCCAAAGGCCCTGGTCTGTTCGTAATGGTTCACGACCGGATGCTGATGAATGTAGCGCGCCAGAATTGCGCTTGCCTCCGCGTACTCCGGGCCTGGCGCGTCCGTCACGTACCACAGCGAGTTCCCGCAAAGATCGATTTCGTTGTAAGAGGCATTAACGCAGGCGATCATTCGCCGCACCGCCTGCGCTGCCCCGATGCCGAAGGTCTTAAGGTCGCCTAAGCTGGCGATCTCGCGGATGCATTGCAGCACTCGATCGTATTCGCGATTTCCCAATCGCATCGACCGATGCCCCTCCCCTGGCGATTGAGTACGCTGGAGCGCAATCCGCCTGCCCGACAGCGCTTAATTCGCCAGACGGGCTGTACGCAGAACAGCGTATCGCACGCCCTCCCGAAGCGTGCTTTGCTCGTGCCAGTTTTATTAGGCGGCAGAAAAGTGTCAAGCGGCGATAGACGGCCAAAGCCAGCTCGTCCGGAGATCGCACAGTGCGTATTCGCGGAAATCTCTGAGTATTTCGCCGAGAGCCGCCAAATCGAGCATTCCCGGCCGGCTGGCATCGCAGAAGATCCCTGACACTTAACCATCGGCGCCAACTCGCGCTTGCGAAGCGTGTGCGCGATTCTGAATCGGAAGTCGAAAATGGAAACTCATGCTAAGGCGAACACAGCACAGAATCACGCTGAGCGGGCAGGCGGGAGGAATCGAGTGCATCGGGGTCTGGCGCCTCGACATTTTTTTATGCTCGTCCTGCTTGGCGCCATCACCACCGGCCTGCTCGAGAGCCGGGCGAGCGTATCGCTTACTCCGGCGCAGTTTCTCACTGATGTGCTCGTGCCCAACGCCGGCGGATCGACTCAGCCCAGCGCATGGCGGAACGTTGCGTCGGGCGATTTCAACAACGATAGACGTCTCGACGTACTGTTCAGCGGCGTCGGCTGCAACAGCGGCGGCGACAGTGTCTGCGGCGGCCTGGCGCTCAACAACGGCGACGGCACTTTCACCCTGTCGTATTTCGGCGTGCATCTGCGCAACGTCAACGACGGCGGCGACAACAGCGGCGCGTTGGCGGTGGGAGATTTCAACGGCGACGGCAATCTGGATTTCGCGATCTTCGTCTCAGGCGGAGCCAGTGGCACCAGCTACTTCGATGTCTATCTGGGAGACGGCAAGGGCGGCTTCACCTTTTCTGCGGCTTACGACGCCGCGCCTTTCGGAGCGACGTGCGGCAACGCCGGATGCAACTCCGGTGATATCCACGTTGCCGACCTCAACGGCGACGGCATCCCCGACATCGTTGTCACCGCCAATAACCAGAGCGGCACGGGCGACGCGGCCGACGCCACGGTTTACCTCGGCAATGGCGACGGAACTTTCACGCTGAAAGGCTCTTTTAAGTCCACAACCGGCAGCAATCCTGCCACGTACACCGCGCTGGACGATTTCAACCACGACGGCCATCCCGATCTCGCGGTCGCGGATTACCAGAAGAACCAGGGCTTCGACGTTCTACTCAATAACGGTGATGGCAGCTTTGCGGCGCCGGTTTATTACGATTCGGCGATCGCTTCCGCAAGCGCGAATGGAGCGCTTCAGGTCGCAGCCGCGGATCTGGGCAACGGCGAGATCGATATCGTCGAGTCCGGGAAATCGAGCGGGGTCTCGGTCTTCATCGGCAATGGCGACGGCACCTTTCAAACTCCCGCGAGCGCCTACCCGGTGCCGACTGACGCCGGTGCGCAGCTAACGATTGCCGACTTCAACGGCGACGGCAATCCCGATGTCGCGGTGTCCGACTTCAATCACGATGCCCTCGATATCCTGCTCGGCAATGGCGACGGCACGCTGGGAACCGCCGCTTCGTATGCGCTGGACCGCCTGCCGACGGCGGTGGTGGCCGGCGACTTCAACGGCGACGGTAAGCCCGATTTGCTGGTCGGCAACGGCGACGACCCGGCGTTGAATCTCGTTTACGGAAACGGCGACGGAACCTTTCAGGCGGGCCGTATTTACAGTTACAGCGGCAACACCCTGAGCGAGGCCTCCGCGGACTTCAACAACGATCACCTTCCCGACATCGCAACCTACGACGGCTTAAGCACGGTCAATGTGTTGCTCGACAACGCTCAGGGAGTGCTCGGTGAGCCCATCACAACCAGCATTCCTGGCTACGGCGGCAGCATCAACACCGGCGATCTGAACGGCGACGGCAAGCAGGACCTGGTCGTCAGCGTTACCAACGGAGCACATGGCGGGTTTGCGTCGCTGTTCGGCAACGGCAACGGCACCTTTCAGTCGCCGGTGGAGTATTCATCCGATCTTTCAAGCGCTTCCTGCGGCGCCTTCGTCGGCGACGTCAATGGGGACGGATTCCCCGATGTCATCACCACCAACGCCGACGGCAGCGCGAGCGTATTCCTCAACGACGGCCACGGGGGCTTTGGCGCCGGCCCGGTGCAAACGATCAGCGCCGCCAGCGGCAATGGCTGCGGAGATATCGAGAGCGGCGATTTCAACCACGACGGCAAGGTCGACCTCGTCGTGAGCGATAACCACGACCAGCAGCTCAATATCCTTTTGGGCAACGGTGACGGCACTTTCCAGTCGCCGGTCTCGGCGGGAAAACTGGCCGGGCATCCCGAGTGGGTGACCGTCGGGGACTTGAACCACGATGGCAAGCTCGACCTGGTGACCGCCTATTTCGGTCAGAATGTCGCCATTCAGTTCGGCAACGGCGATGGCACCTTTCAGAGTCCGACCGTCTACACCGTCACCAACAGCGGAAACAATGATCCGAGCGGCAAGGCCGCGATTGCCGACATCAACGGCGACGGCATTCCCGACATCGTCTTCGGCTTTAGAGGCACTCAGACCTATGGCGCCAACGGTCATGAGAGCAATACCGGGATTGGAATACTGCTGGGAAACGGCGACGGCACGTTCACGCAGGAGAACACGAACATAGTTCCCGGCATCGCCGGCGGGCCGTTCGTGGTCGGCGACAGCACTGCGAACGGCATCCTGATCGAGGACTTTACCGGCAACGGCATCCCCGACGTGGCGGCATTCAATAACGGCGGCTTGGACGGAAACTGGGTCACGATCCTGATGAACACGACCCCCGGCATCAAGCCCTCTCCGACTCCGACGCCAACAGCAACGGCAACACCAACTTCCACTGCAACGCCAACTGCGACTGCCACTGCCAGTGCAACCGCGACTGCCGCTGCGACCGCGACACCTACGGCAACTGCGACGCCAGAAGGCAGGCTCGCGGTGTCGCCCCGGTCGGTGAAGTTCCCGATCGTCGGAATCGGGGTCGCCACTCCCGCGCCCAAAATGTTCACGCTGAAAAACACGAGCAACGCCCAGACGCTGAACGTGACGGTTCCCGCTCCAAATTCACCGTTCTCGGTCAGCGATCCGGGCACCTTCAACCTTAGCCCCGGCGATGCGATGACCGAGCAGATCGGTTTTGCGCCGACCGCCGCCGGCGCGTTTGCGGCAACGTTGACAATCACGAGCAGCGACCCACGGCGTCCGAGTGTTGCCGTAAGCGTCAAGGGCAGCGCCGAGGGCGGTAAGCTTGCCGCTCCCAAGAGCTTCTCGTTTCCCGACACCGCACCCGGTTCAACCAGTAACAAGAATCTCGCTCTGAAAAACGCTGGCCGAGGGGTGCAGAGCGGAATCGTGGGAGGACTGACCGCGCCGTTCCAGGTGACGGCGGGCCAAGGCTCGTTCGGGCCGCTGGCGCCGCATGCCACGGCGACGGTAACGATCACGTTTTCACCGACCAGTCCGGGCCCCGCTACTCCGCAGACGTTGACGATCACGGTCGCTCCGCCTTCGACCCCCTCCTCGGTCAGCGTGACGGTCAAGGGGCGCGCAAAATAGGTCCGATGTCGCGCCCTCGCCGCCGACCGCAGGCGCGCGGAACCTTGAGCGCCGCGCCCGGCCGCGGCTAAATCACGACGCGCCGGCGGAGTTGGCTAGTTTTGACATGCAGTCATTCTGCCTGCATTATATCGATGAGGCTGCGCAAATGTCGCGAACACTTACGCTACGCAACGTGCCGGAGCCCGTCGTGCGCGCCCTTCGTGGCCGGGCGCGGCGCAATCGCCGCTCGATGCAAAAGGAGATAATTTCGATTCTCGAGGAGGCGGCGGTTGACCGCGCATCATTGGTAGATCAACTTGCGGCGCTGCGCGTTCGTCTCGGCGCGAAGATGACCCTCGCTGAAATTCATCATGCGATCGAGGAGCGACGAGCATAAGACTGGTCGTAGATACCGACGTGATCGCGGCCGCCGTGCTCGCCGAGTCGGGAACTGGCGAAGAAGCAACGCGCCTGCTTGCCGGCAGATGGGATCTGGCGGCGCCATCGCACTGGAAAGCGGAGTTCTCCAACGTCGTCTGGAAGGCTGTGCAACTCAAACGTATCGCCGCTGAGGAAACCGACGCGATCATCACTCGCGTCAGCGCGCTACCTATAGAGTCGGTGGACGTAGCGGAGTTGTGGAGAGGCGCCGTGACGCGGGCTATCGCTGCCGGTCATCCCGCTTATGAAACTCTGTTCGTCGAGTTGGCAATCCGCTTGAAGACGCAAGTGGCCAGCTTTGACGGATCATTCCGGAGGAAATTCCCCTCAATTGTGACACGTCCGGCCGAGCTTCTCGGTTCGAAATTGACCGGCTAAATCATCATCTGAAAAACACAATGCGCGACAGCGTAACCGCCCGGCCGACAAATTGCGACGCGGTCGGTCGGCCAGACCGATTCGTATGTAGTTTGTGGTGCGAGAGGGGGGACTTGAACCCCCACGAAGTTGCCTTCACAAGGTCCTGAGCCTTGCGCGTCTGCCATTCCGCCACTCTCGCGCATGGGTGAGCTTATAGGATTTATCCGGCTGCCGTCACCAATTCAAGCCGGAGCTGTCGAGGTGCGGGCGCACTCGCGAAGCAGCCCGTGGCGCGCGGGCGCACGCCGCATTATTGTGATTCGCGATGAGTGAGCGGGTCAGCGGCGCGATCAATCTTGCGCCTGCGGTTTCCAATGGTGCGCGGGCGCTGGATATCAGCGCCGGCGACGGGCTTTCGACCACGATGCTCTCGGCGCGCGGGTGGCGCGTCGTCGCCACCGAGCGCCGCACGACGCGCCCCGGATGGGTTGCCGCGGACTTGAATGACGACCTGCCCTTTCGCGACGGCGAATTCGACCTGGTCCTGATGCTCGAAGTGATCGAACATTTGCCCGACATACCGCATGCCTTGCGGGAGGTCGCTCGTGTTCTCAAACCTGGCGGCGTCGCGATTTTGACGACGCCGAACCGGCTCAATGTCGCCTCGCGAATCCATCATCTCCTGACCGGCTATTACAAGGGCCGGCGCGCACCCCTGCCCTATCGCTACCGGGTCGAGGACGGTCGCAATTGGCACGTGATGGGACTTAACGATTTTCACTGGATGGCTTACGGGTACGGCCTCAGGATGGACGCGCTCGGGAAGAGCCGCCGCAAGCTCAAAGCGAAGCTCGCAGCCGCGCTGATGTACCCATTTATCGCGGGCGCGTCGTGGCTGCTCTACGTGCGCGGGGTCAAGGATCCCGCGCAACGTGCTATAAACCGCGACCTCTTCCGCTTCATGACGAGCGCAAGCTGCCTCATGGATGAGAACATCATCATGCGGTTCCACAAGATGGATGCGCTCGGTGGGCGGGTTTCCTAATCGATCTGGCGGCGATGAAGCTGTCGGTTATAATCGCAACACACAATCGCCCCGAGTCGATCGCGCGACTGCTGCGCGGTCTTGCGCCGCAACTCAACGCGGGCGAGCGTGAGATATTTGTCGCGGAAAACGGAACGCCGGCTCCCACCCCGTTACCCTCGGACCTGCCCGCGCTGACCCATCTGCATGAGCCGCGCGCGGGCAAGTGCCGAATCCAGAATCGCGCGATCGCCGCAGCGACTGGCGAGATTCTCATTTTTCTTGACGACGATCTGATC
>JAJZAG010000119.1 GCA_021799555.1 Deltaproteobacteria bacterium
CCTTTACCAACGAAATAACCTTCCCGCAAAGCCTGCACAGCCGCGAGTTTCTGTCTCGTAAACTGGTTCGCGTCGAGGGCTTCGTAGACCCATGCGTCACCCGCGTACCTGACCACCGCCGATCGCGGGACAATCACTCCGCGACGGCCTTTGCCGGCGGCGATCAAAGTTGCGGATATCGCCGAGCCCGGCTTCGCCGGAATTGCTTCGGCTCGTATGAGCAGAAAAAAACTTTGCCCCTGCATCCGCCGATCAACCGAAGGCGCTGAATACACCGCGCTGGTTATCAGCGGGTGCGCTTCATTGCCGAGGATGTATACTTCGGCTTCGGCCGGAATCCAGCGGGTCATTTCTCCTGCCGGAACGGTGACTTGGGCGACCGCTTCGCGGCGATCGATCAAAGCACTGACGAGCTCGGCCCGTGACCGCGAACTCCTCTGCGCGATCTCAGCTCCCCAGTTATCACGAAGCTGTTGCTCAAGAGTCTGCAACCGTGCCTTGTCAGTGAGATACGTTGCCTGCGCGGTCTGGAATTCGCGCAATGAGACGTTCGCTTGCTCGGTGTAAAGACGTCTGCTGCGCAGAAACTGCGCGCGCGCCGCCTCGACCATCGCCTCTGCGCCGCTCAGATCCGCGTTCAGTTTTGAAAGCGGGACCGGATCAAGGACCTTTCCGTATGCCCGGGCCTCAATTGGCCGCTCGATTGGAGGCAGAGTTTTGGTCGCGAGATGTATCTGCTTCTGGATCGGTGGTTCGATCGCGATCACAGCGCGGCCAGTTGCATCCCGCAGCACTGTCGCGCCGCGCGATATGATGGGGGCCTCATCATCCTCGTCGGCCCGCGAGTAAGATAAGCTTGCGAGCGCGAACAAAATTGCAGCGGCCGCGATCGCGAACCCGCCGATATTCCGATATCGCATCATCGACGCTGCTTTTAGGTTCCCGAATGGTTGGGAAGGGTGATCGACTTGAGATTTTCGTTTCCTAGCGGTCGCTCGATGGCGTCTTCGAGCGAACCCAAGTCCATCTGCGCGGATTCGAGCGCGCGCGACCTCAATTGCTGAGCGGCGATGGTTTGTAGCCCGGCCGTCACGAGCGCCAGGGCGTCGATGTCGTTAAGCTCGGCAGCTCGTTGGATTTCGCGCAAACGTTTTTCAGAAAAGTCGGCTGCATTCGAGCTCTGATGGAACGCGCGCAGCGCTCCGCGAAAACTGGTCAGCGCTCCTTGGGCCTGTGCGATTACTCTGTCCTGTAATGCGGCAAACTCTGCCGCGAGCTGCGCGCGCTTTGCTTCGGCTTCGGCGATCGGCCCCTGGTTTTGATTCATCAGCGGCAAAGTAATTACTGGCACGAGCTCGAAGATGTTCTCGTTCACTTCCCACGAATAGCCGCCACCCAGGTTGATATTCGGATATTGGCGCGCGATTTCCAGCTTGAGCGCCTCATCAGCCGCCGCATACTGTGCGAGCATCCGGCGTAAATCGACTCGATTAAGCAAAGCGAGTTGCTGAATATATTCCGGCGTGAGCGAAGTTTCTTTTGCAGGACGGTCAAACCCGGGCCAGCTAATGACGGTTCCAGTCAGGACCTCGACCGGTACTCCAACCGAAGCCGCAAGCGCGCCGAGAGTAGCCATTACACGACTTTGCGCTTGAGACGCTTTAACACGCGCGGCGGAGAGATTCGCAAGTGCTAGATTAAGCTCCGGAGCCGAGGACTCGCCGGCATCGACGCGTTCCTGAAGCAACGTGACGATGCGCGCGGAGGTGGACTCGTAAGCTCGCGCCAATTCGTATTCCCGCTCAGCCGCGACATGACTTACTAACGACGCGCGAACGGCGCTGCGGATCTGCCAGGTTACCTGCGCGACTCCGAGCGCGGTTGCGTCGGCCAGATGCTCAGCTTTGGCGATCCGATAACCTCGCCTTCCTGCAGTTTCAATCGGGAAATTTATTTCGACCGCACCTATTGCCCACGGCGCGAAGCTCGGCGCTTCGCTGGCCGTGTACGCGGGTCCGAGACCTATACTAGGATTGGGGCGTGCGGCAGCCGTGACGATCGCGGCCCGTGCCGCGTCTAGTTTGGCTTGCGCAACCCTAATCTCAGGGTTGTAAAAAAATGCTACCATTGTGAGCGAAGCGAGACTCCATTTTTCGGGCGGGCACGATGAACCAGTCACAGATGGATTCGACTCCAAGTATTTGCACAAGTCGGAGTTCTTCAGCGATCGCTGGTCGAATCGTTGCGCCGCTTCGGCGGGATTGAGGGGCGCCGGCCGATAAGCCGCACACGCGCAGTACATGCATGCCAGCAAGTAAGCCGTTCGTATCCGAATTCGTGTCACCATCGGAGTCCGGGCGCAGCGGCGTCAGCGAGTGGAGAGGCTGACGTCAACTGGCGATTCGGAAGAGCGCTCCAACGTATCGCTCTCCGAAAGTTAGGCCGAGGGAAAATACGGCCAACAGAAGTGCCGGCACGATAATGAGCGTCGCGCGGTCGTTTCGCTGCGTTCTCTTCGTGTCCACTGGTGCGCGCTCGAGCAAACGTATGACGCGCTCCTTCAACGCGTCGGGATTGCGGCTAAGCGCCGCCTGCAAACTAAGCGTTTCCGGTTGCGCGAACCGCGCTGATGCGAGAATCGCTTCGGCAAGATCAACGCCATCGATCCCGGCGCTCAGCGCTTCTTCGTCGCGGGCGAGCTCGA
Source organism: Deltaproteobacteria bacterium (assembly GCA_021799555.1). Lineage (GTDB taxonomy): Bacteria > Desulfobacterota > Binatia > Binatales > Binataceae > JBARDN01. The sequence continues at coordinate 2,705 of JAJZAG010000119.1, forward strand.
GAGCCAGCATCCATTGCTGCAGCCGCTCGCCTGCCTGCGGCCAAGGCCATTGCAAATCCGTGGCAAGTTGGGCCAGCCAGATTCGCAGCGGGTCGCGATGTCGTGCGTGAGCACGCTCATGTGCGATCGCTGCATCAACTTGATGCTCAGTTAGGCTTCTTGCGAGTCGCGGTGAGAACACAACCCAGGGTTGGAGCAAACCAACTGTCGCCGTTGCCAGCCCTTCGGAATCGACAAAGAGAGACCTCAACGAGCGAGTCAGCGCCCGGATAGAAATTAAAGCGAAGGGCAAACTCAAGATGATGATCGCGAGCGGCACGCTCTCTGACACGGGATCCGACTCGGACACTGCCCATCCGGAGAGCCATGCCGCGGCAGCCATCGCGGGTATCACCGGGAGCCAGAGTCTGCGCCACGCGACTCTTTCAAGGTCTCGAGCTTCGTCGGGTCTCTGATGCGCCGCAGGCAACCATCCACACGCGAGAAGTGAGGCTCCGCCAATCAGCAGGATCAGCATGGCCAGGCAGCATTCACGTTCCATCTTTTGACCTCCGACGACGGCTCGCTATGACCTCGGCAAGTTCGTCGAGCAGTTCCGGATCGAGCGAATCAACCGCATCAACCAGAGTTGCGACGGCGGAGTGCGGAGCAGGCCCAAGCAGTTTAGCCAAAAATGCGCGAGCTTGGGCCGCCTCGACAACCACGCGTTCGACGCGCGGTCGATAGACGAAGGCGAGACCTTTGCGTTCCCTGCTGACGAGACCTTTCGCGTGGAGTCGATCCAACACCTTCGTGATCGTGGTGTACACCAATTTGGCAGGTTCGCCGACCTGAGCGTGGATTTCACGCGCGGTTGCACTTTCGAGCTTCCAGAGCATCGAAATAACGGCGTATTCCAGATCGCCGCCGGGCATGCGAAACTGCCTTCTCATACCGTTAAGAATGACAATACGACAAGCGTCGTAGGCCAGGCAAGCCTCAATTATTCGGGCTCAACCATGTCGAGGCTCAGTGTCGCACGCATCCGTGACGAGCCAACCGAGTGGGCGTTGACGAAAAGCGTCTTCCGTCCGCGCATAATGAATTACATCGTCGGCCGCCGCGCGCTGGCCGCGAAATCACAGCATTCAGACCTGAACGGCGCCTCGCGGCGATCGAAGCGGGCGGGAAATCGCATGCTCCCGATACGCCAAACGGCGTCGAAAGCCTGACGAACGACCTTACCGTCGCCGCATTGATCGAGGCGGACTCTCACGTCTCGCAGTTGATGCCGTAAGTATGATTAAATTCGTTGGCGTCGTGACTATCCAGCCAGATCGTCAAAGCATGAAGATCGTTCACCTTGAAGCTGTTCCGCTTACCACTCCTTATCGTACCCCCGGCGCTCAGACCCGCGAACGCAGCGCTGAGCACGACTGCTCGGAGGGCGCAGGTGGCCAGCGTCGAGATCGCCGCCGGGCTCTCGGAGTTGAACGCTGGCGATGTGCACTTACGAAGCTATCTGCGACGTGCTTTGCTCCAAGCGTCATCGTCTGGCCGAGGTCTCCTCAGTAGAATCGTGGATCTGGTTGTCGAGCAGCTCGAGCGGCACGGTGATCCAAAAGGGCTGCCGCACGGCCCCTAACTCGCTTGGCTCGCTGTCGAGGTTGTTGCGGTCAACCTTGCCGGGTTGATCTTCGAGCCGATACTCCGGCAAACACTTGGCATGAAGCCGTTCGAACCCGGCGTCGTCGCGTGGCGAACCGAGGCCAATCGACGATTCATCGTGGCGGCACCGAAGGAATACGTCTCCGCGAAGGCCGAGCGCCCGCGAGCCGCACCAACTCGCCGCTCCGGCGTGGCTACTTGATGCGGCTCGCGCTTGCCTTCTCTCAGAGATGGACCTAGTGTCCGAAAATTGGAGTGTCTTGTGGCGTCATTGACCGGAAACCAGGAGATCGAAAGTCGCGCGCAGCTCGGAGTGCGGAATTTTGCGCGCCGCTCGCCAAAGCCGTTGCGAAATTGGATCTCACGCACGGGCGGTCAAGCGAAAGTTGATCCGGCCGAGATGACGCGCCGTGGGTGATCGTAAATCCGGTATAAGCGATGGAGGTGAGCCGTGGAATTCAAAGAGGTAGTCGGGCGGCGCAGATCGATTCGTTACTTCCAGTCGTGGCGTCAGGTCGAGCGAGAGAAGATCCAAGTCATGCTGGAGGCCGCGCGCTTGGCATCATGCGCCGTGAATGCCACCTTTCTCAAAGCAGTTGTCGTCGTTCGTGACCAACTTGATCACGACACGCTTGAAGCGCTCAAGACTCCCGTCTCGGGCCTCAATATCGAGCTCGCTCCGGTCCACATTTACACCTACGCGGACATGGGTGCCTATGTCGGCGCACAGGGTCGCCTCAAAAAACTGGTCGATGTCGGCGCGCTCAATGCGACGCACGGATGGAGCCACAAGTTCGTCGATGACTTCGTGTGGCCGAATATACTGAAGCCTTTGGCGGACGGTGCGACTCAGGCCTCGGTCGCTGGCGCGGCGGCCTCGGACGCCGGAATCGCCATCTGCCAGGCGATGCTTGCGGCCGTCGATGAAGGGCTTGGTGTGTGCCTGTCGGCATTCGTCCATGAGCCAATTGCGAAGATCGTGAACCCGCCCAAGGACTGGCTGCCGCTCTGGGTGCTGCTGGTGGGCTATCCGGCCGAGTCGTGGGAGGCCGGCGGGCAGCGTCCGCGACCTCCGATGGAAGAGCAGTTCTTCGAGGGTAAGTATGGCAACGGCTTCAAACCGGACCCGAAAGTCACTGAGCAGTTGAAGGCCGCAAAGATGATCCAGGCGCCTGCGCCGCTGCCGTGGCGCAAGGACGAGATCAAGGCGCTCGCGCGGATGTTTGGGCTGCCGGAATGAATTGCGAAGCGCGCAGGTATCACGGCTTTTCCCGGCTGCGGACGGTACGAACTGAATCGAGACGGATATGAGTGCCCCAGACAAACCCCTCGAGGAGTACGAATCGGTCCAAACCTGGTACCGCGGTTTGCGCGAGCAATCCGGAATCGATCCCACCCAGGACCGATCGCGGCTTGATCTGCTGCGAGAATTTTGCATGGCGCTCGATCTCGATCCCGACGCGCTGGTCGCGGCCTGTCTACTCAAAAAGGAAGGCCGCGAAACCAAGATCAGCGTTAAGGGGAGGCGCTCGATGGGCGAGAGGATCGCCGAATTCCAATCGCGCGATGCATCCGCCGACGCTCGCGAACGCGCTCGCCGCGGCAACACGATTCGCAGCTTTCTGATTCACAATGGCATCCTGCTGCAATCGGGTATCCAAATCTGACTTAGGTGCCGCAACGAGGTCATGACGGAAATGCGAGTCATCGAAGAAGGCAAGGCTGAATTCCTCAAGGTCGATCCTGACGGTTACCGCGGCTACGTGCGGGAGAACAAGCCGCACCAGATGGTCTCGAAGTTAATGAGCCACAAGGACGCGGTTGAGCGATTTATCCGCGATGGCGACTACCTGGCCTACGACTGCAATTACTTCCAGCGCGGTCCGTCATCGCTGATTCGCGAGATCATCCGCCAAAACCGAAAGAACCTCTGGCTGTGCGGAAAGTTCACCTACGTGGCATGCGCGCTGCTGGTCGAAGCCGGATGCGCGGACCGAATCGACATCGGCTTCATCGGCTTTGGCCCGTGGATTTCCCGCGCAGTGCGCGAAGGCAAGTGCAAAATTTACGAGTATTCCAATGCCCTGATAACGCTCAGGCTGAAGGCAGGAGCGATGGGTCTGCCGTTTCTCCCGGCGCGCAGCTTCGGCGGTACCGACGGCTTTGAACGCTCGGGGTGCAAGTTAGTTGAGGATCCCTACACGAGGCAGCCCGTGCTGCTGGTTCCGGCGCTAAATCCCGACGCGGCGATAATCCACGTGCATCAGGCCGATGAATTCGGCAACTCGCGCGTGTTCGGCACCGGAATCACGCATCAGGAATGCGCGCTTTCATCCAAGCGCGTAATTGTCTCGGCGGAGGAGATCGTCTCGACCGACGAACTGCGCCGCGATCCCGCGCGTACTTCGATTCCTCATTTCGCAGTTGACGCCGTCGTGCATGCTCCGTTCGGGGCGTTCCCTGGAACGGTGCAGGGCTATTACGCGTCGGACCCGCAAGGAGTGGTCGAAGCGATGGGTGCGATGTACCGCGGCGACTTCCGCGACTACCTGAAGAAACACGTGTACGCGGTCGCCTCGCATGAGGAATATCTCGACAAGGTGGTTGGCGCGGCGAAGATGATCGAGATGCGGCGCCGCGAGCCGATCCGGGAGGGTTATGTGTCATGAGCACGCCGGCCGAGCAGTTCAGCGAGCGCGAGTTTGTCATCTGCCAGATCGCCCGCCTCGTCGAGGACCGGTACATCTATTGGGTCGGCGGCGGCGGGGAGCCGCTAAGTTCGGCGCTGCTCGCCAAGCGGATGACCGCGCCTAACCTGCAATACCTGACCGAAGACGGCGTGGTCGGCCCCGAAGCGCTGGTGCCGTTCGATCCGCTCATGACGATGATCAGTTCGCGCGCGAATTACCGTGCCCTTCAGTGGGGCACGATGAACTACGCTGCTGATCTCGCGCACCTGGGATACGTGGACTACGGGATCCTGAACACGCTTCAGGTGGACCGCTTCGGCAACGTCAATTCGACGGTGGTTGGGAAGTACGCGGGTGGCGAAGGACGGCGCTTTGGCGGTCCTGGCGGTGCTGACAGTATCGCGGCGCTGGCTTGGCGCACCATCCTTATCACTGACCAGCAGAAGCGAAAGTTCGTCGATCGCGTCGATTTCATTTCATCGCCCGGATTCCTCGACGGTCCCGGCGCGCGTGAGCGTCACGGCCTGCCGCCGAACACCGGCCCCTGGCGTGTATACACGCCTTGGGCGAGGTTCGGATATGACAAGAATTGCCAGCTCATGCTTCAGGCGATAGCACCGTTCGTGACCGTTGAACAGGTGCTCGAGGAGATGAGCTTCAAGCCGGACATCGCGGACACGATCGAGATTATGGAAGTGCCGACGGACGAAGAATTGTTGGTCTTGCGCACTGAAATAGACGTTGGCGGACAGGTAACCGATCGCGGTCGGTGGGTCGAGCTGAAAGACGGGAAGTATCGGTTCGCCCAGCAGTGAGGTTGCGGAGTACTCAGCGATTCCGGATCATGATGCCGCATTCGCCGCTGGCCGCCACTTTCGGAGCGCTCGATTAGCCAAGACCAGCGCACCTAAATTTTCCAGGAGTGCATCGATATGAACGACAAAGAAAGGCTTAAGTGGGCATTCGAGCAATCCGGAACCTTCTTTCAGCTCCTCACGACACTGCGGAGCCGGCGCGTCGGTCGCGGCTATCGAATCGATTCCGGCACCGAGATCAAACATCCCGTGACCGGCCGCGCGATGAAGCAGGCCGCAGGCCCGATGAAGTTCGTATCGAGCAAGGATCCCAAACCGCTTACCAAACTGGAAGAGGCGTTGCTCTGCTGGGCGGCGTGCGGACCGACCGGCTTGGTCGCGTGGGACATATCTCTGGATGGCGGCTTCCACGAACTTACCTGGATAGCAGGGCGAACCGCACCGGCGCCGGGCAATTCGCACGCAACTGATCTGCTCGTGATCAACGACTCGGGCGCATACATCTACAAGCCGACGCGCGAGCGTTCCGGGCCAATCGAAATCAAGTCGGAGGCCGACTATGACAAAGTGCTGCGCTGGTACGAAGATGGTCTAATCCAGATTCTCGATGAACGACCCGATATTGACTATGCGTTGCGCGCCCCTGGCGCACCCAATGCTCTGTTGATGGGTCCGTACCAGTTCAATGTCAACATGCCGGGCTCGACATGGTTCATCCCCTTGACCGATGCCGCGTGGCTCAACTCGGCGCTCATCAACTTCATGGATTTCTGGAAGTACTACATGATCGACGAATGGAACGGGGGACGCCCCGCCGGAGTCGAGAAATGGATACGGGAGGGAATGCTCGAGCTGCCGGTTACGATTTCGGGCGAGGAACAACTAATCTTTCAGGTTGAGCAATATCCGACTGGATGCATGGTGCAGAACATGCGCCTGGCGGCAGAAGCGATGGGCCTCGGCGCGTGGGTATTCTGCGGATTCAATCCGGAAGTCCTGATGGGCGCGACGCCGGAAATCACGCGAGGCCTCGGCTTCCATATCGAGGCGCCGAATCCAAAGGCTCCGATCTCAACCGGACAGGTCAAAATTTTCGGCATCGAGGACATCAAAGAGGCTACTTACGTCCCTTCACCCAGGTATAAGAACGGCGAGCAGTTGGTCAAAGCCTGGTACGATGAAAAATACGGCCCCGGAGGAGCATTGCATCGCGGCGAGGACAACTACCTGCGCAAGGTGGGTTCGCCCTGGAACGAGGAAACGACCGAGGGAATCATCGCACATCCGAGGACAAGACCGCCAGATTGGGTTCAAGAAGCGCTTATCGCGTACATTGACTATTGCGTGAAGACATTTGGGCAGTGGCCGGTTACCTATAACCCGATGCAGGCGCACTTCGGAGCGGTTCTTCATAATCTGGATGAGGATTTCTACGACCGCTACTACAAGGAAGGCTACATTAACGACAGGATTCGAAATCGGTCCAAGGTCTGGCACGACTGAGCAAAACCCTTGGGCTGGTTAAGATTCTATTGGTTGATGCGGCTGGTTCATATCTATGCCGCGATCGTGTTGGTCGGGGCGGTCTTCTTCAATACGGTCGTTTTGATGCCGGCGCTTCGCCGAATTCCTCCGGCACATTCAGCAGTCGTGGCTCAGAAGATCGGCGCCGGCCTGATGTGGCTCGGGGGCGCCGCGATTATCCTGCTCGGTGTCACCGGTTTTCTACGCTTATGGATGCTTGGCTATTTGCCAGCGATGCTTTCACCGAGGGTGCTGAAGATTGCGAGCTTTCGATGGCTCGCGCTGATGATCGCATCGTGGGCGGCACTGTTCGGGACGGGCACTCTGTCCGCCACCTGGTACAGAACGATTCTGACCAAGAAACTTTCCTATTCAGCCGGACTGCGTGAACTCGAGGATCGCCGCGCCGAGCAGGCCCGCGTCTCCGGGTGGCAGGATCGCCTTGCTTATATCAATCTCACGCTCGCGGTGCTGGCCGCATTGGGCGGTATCATGGCCTCTTCGTGATATGGCGATGGCGGCCCTGAAGAACAATCTCGGCAAATATCCCTTTTACCGCGATCGGATGCGCCCAGACAGGAAGCCGGAGCCTTGGACAATCTCGGAGCTCGAGTCGTTCGCATTGTCGCACCCTGGAGATCCTTACGCGGGCCGCACCGACCCGGCCGTCGCGGCGGCGGTGTCACTGCAAATCGAAGCGACTGGCGAACCTCCCGTGTGGATCGCTCTCAGTTCCCCTGAACTGGGTCAGTGGGCCGGCGCTCTCGCGCGGATGTGGGCGCGATGGGGAACCGCTCGCGGCGAGACGATCG
>JAJZAG010000003.1 GCA_021799555.1 Deltaproteobacteria bacterium
TCACGATGAACGTGACCGACAAAACCGGCAAGGTGATCTCCGTGCGCCAGGTTGGCACCGACGACCAGCTCATGCTGATCACCGACGGCGGAAAGATCATCCGGCTGAAAGTCAAAGACGTTCGAATCACTGGCCGCAATGCGCAAGGCGTGCGCCTGGTCAAACTCGACGAACCCGAGCATGTGCGCGCGGTCGCGGGTCTCGCCGAGAGCGACGACGACGACACGAACGGCAACGGATCGGACAGCGTGGAAACCGAAGAGTAAAGATTAAGAGAAACCGCAGATTACGCAGATTTCGCAGATTCAGATTTGCAGGCCGACCGCGCCCGGCGGCGCCGAAGCGCCGCCGAGTGCATAATCAGTGTAATCGGCGTAATCTGCGGTTTCTCCCTCTCTCGCTTCACGCCGCGGCGCTCGGACGTGCGGAGACCGCCTGATGCCAGCGCTGGAGATGCTTATACTCGGGCGCGATCGAGATATTGTTGAACTTGGCGAAGTCGATCGCGACCATCCCGGTGATATCGGCGATGGAATACTTATCACCCGCGATGAACTCGCGCTGGCCGAGTTCTTCATCAAGCCATCGGTAGCGCATCTCGACGACTTTCTTCTGCTGCTCGCCGACCTCGGGAATCTGCTTGACGCGCGTGCGGGTCAGCTCGTGCAGATGCGCCCACACCATCCCGATCGGAGTGAAGACGGAGAACTCCATGCGCCGATTCCACATCTCGATCGTGGCGCGCTCGAACGCGCCCTTACCGAATAGGGCGGGCTCGGGATGAAGCTCCTCGAAGTAGCGGCAGATCGCGACGCTTTCGGCCAGGTAGCGACCGTCGTCGAGTTCGAGCACGGGAATCCCACCGAGCGGGTTGATGCGCAGGAATTGCGCCTGCCGATTAACGCCCTTCATGATGTCGATTTCTTCGAGCGGAACCTTGAGTCCTTTTTCCGCCAGAAAAATCCGGACCCGGCGCGGATTCGGCGCCAGCTTGAAATCGTAAATTTTCATGATTCCTCTCCGTTGTCGGTTTGAATAATCGGTTGATCGGTGTCTGGCGCTATTTTTCCGCGTAAGCCGCTGCGGCGGCTTCGAGCGCGCGCCCGCGCGCCACTTCCGCGCCCATCGCCGTAAGAATCTGTTCTAGCGCGCCCAAGAGCAGCGTCACGTTCTCGCGCTTGCAACTCTCGCCCATCAATCCAACCCGCCAGACTTTGCCGCGAAACGGACCCAAGCCGGCGGCGATTTCGATATTGTAATCCTTGAGCAAAGCGGCGCGCACTTGCGCCTCGTCGATTCCATCAGGCGCCGCCACGGTCGAAAGCTCGGGCAGGCGATACCCTTCCTGCGCGACCAACTTCAGCCCCATCGCGGATAATCCCGCGTGCAGCGCGGCCGCGTTGCGGCGATGCCGCTCCCATCGCGTCTCCAGGCCCTCTTCGATGACGACACGTAGCGCTTCGTACAGCGCGTAGTTCATCGTGATCGGCGCGGTGTGATGATAGACGCGGCTTTCGCCCCAGTAGTTCGCGATCATGGCGAGATCGAGATACCACGATTTGCATTTCGACTTACGCGTCCTGACGGCCTCCATCGCGCGCGCGCTGAACGTCACCGGAGCGAGACCCGGCGGCGCGCTCAGCCCCTTTTGCGTGCAACTGTAGCAGGCGTCAATCTTCCATTTGTCAATCTCGACCGGCACGCAGGCTAGCGAAGTAACCGCATCGGCCACCATCAGCGCGCCATGACGCTCGGCGATAGCCGAAATCTCCTCGAGCGGCTGATGCACCCCCGTCGAGGTTTCCGCGTGCACGATCGCAACCAGCTTAGGCTTCTTCGACTGCTTGAGCGCGTGCTCTACAGTTGCGGGTTCGATAATCCGTCCCCATTCCGCTTCGGCCTTATGCACCTTGGCGCCAAGCCGCTCGGCCGAGTCGGCGATCCGCGCGCCAAACGCGCCGTTGACGCCCACAACTATTTCGTCGCCGTCTTCGATTAAGTTTGCCAAGATCATTTCCATCCCGGCCGAACCCGTTCCCGAGGCAGGAAACGTCAGCTCGTTGTCGGTGCGGAAGACTGTGCGGAGCAGCTTTTTCAGCTCTTCCATCACTGCGATGAATTCCGGATCGAGATGCCCGATCACCGGCGTAAGCATCGCCTTCATCACGCGCGGATGCACGTTCGAGGGCCCTGGACCTAGCAGAACGCGGGCGGGAGGTTTCAGTTCTGAAAATGTGTCAGCCAAGTTTGTTTCCTCTGGTCAGGGTGCGCGTGACGGCACCCGGGATAGTGCGGAGACATTATCGCGCGCCGAGTGCGCGGGGAAAATGCCGCCCGCGACGCGATTCCTCATCCTATGGTAGAGTTCTGCCCGTGAGCGGCAATGGCAACCTCGCGCGCGCGCGCGACTCCGTGGTAATCGACGAGCTTCGCGCAATCGTCGGCGCGCACGCAATCGTGACTCATCCGTCTGAGCTCAAGGTATACGAGTGCGACGGATGGACGATCGAGAAGAGCGCGCCCGGCTTGCTCGTGATGCCCCGCACGACCGAAGAAACCAGCGGCGTACTGGCGGTGCTATGGCGGCGCGGGATCGCCTTTGTCCCGCGCGGAGCGGGAACCGGGCTTTCGGGAGGAGCGCTGCCCGTTGGCGCACCGGTGATGATCTGCACTTCGAGGATGAACCGGATACTCGCGATCGATTTGACCGGCCGCCGCGTCGAAGTCGAAAGCGGCGTCGTCAACCTGCACGTGACCAACGCGGTTAAGGGCGCCGGCTTTTTCTACGCGCCGGATCCGTCATCGCAGCAGGCCTGCACGCTCGGCGGGAATATCGCCGAAAATTCCGGGGGACCTCATACACTGAAGTACGGCGTCACCACCAATCATGTGCTCGGCGTCACGCTCGTGCTTCCAACCGGCAAGGTTGTGGAACTGGGCGGAGCGTGCGAAACCGCGTGCGGCTACGATTTGCTCGGTGCCGTGGTGGGCGCCGAAGGCACCGTCGGAATCGTGACTCGCGCGACGCTTAAGATCGTGCGCGAGCCGCAGGCGCATCGCACCTTCCTTGCGACCTTCGCGGATGCGGATGCGGCGACCCGCGCGGTCTCCGCGATTATCGCGGCGGGAATTGTCCCGGGCGCAATCGAGATGATGGACCAGCTCATCATCCGCGCCGTCGAGGACGCCTTTCATGTCGGCCTTCCGGCAGACGCGGGCGCGGTGTTGATTATCGAACTCGACGGTCTCGAATCCGCGCTTGTCGAACAGGCCGCCGCGATTGTTGAAATTGCGCGCGGAGCCGGCGCGAGCGAAGTGCGCCTTGCGCGCGACGAGGCTGAACGCGCCGCACTGTGGAAGGCGCGCAAGCGCGCGTTCGGCGCGGTCGGTCGGCTCGCGCCAAATTACGCCACTCAGGACGGCGTCGTTCCGCGCACGCGCCTGCCCGAAATCCTGCGCGTGATAAGCGCGACCAGTCTCAAGTACGGCCTCGCGATCGGAAATGTATTTCACGCCGGTGACGGCAATATACATCCGATAATTCTTTACGACGAGCGCGAGCCCGCGCAGGTACGCGCCGCAATCGACGCCGGGCGCGAGATATTGGCCGCCTGCGTCGCGATGGGCGGAAGCCTGACGGGCGAGCACGGGATCGGCGTCGAAAAGCAAGGCGAGATGCCGTTGCTTTTTTCACCCGACGACTTAATCGCGATGACAGAATTGCGCCGCGTGTTCGACCCGCTGGAACGCTCGAACCCAAACAAGGTAATTCCGCGCCCGGGCGCGTGCGTCGAGGTTTCCGCGCCGCATCGCCAGGTGTCAATCTAGGCGCGGTCCGCTCGTGACAGACTCCGCTGAGATCGCAAAACAGTTCGCGTCGCTCATCGGCGGCGATCGGGTTCGCGCTCCGCGCGGCCTTGAAGCTCGTGCCGCCGCGGTGATCGCCATGCCCACCGATCCGTCCGAGATCGCCGAGATCGTGCGCAAGTGCGAATCCGACGCGCTTCCGATCGCCGCAGTCGGAGCCGCGCGAACTCTCTCGGAAATTCGCCGTACTCCGGTCGCGATCGGAATTTCGCTCGAACGGATGACGCGCATCATCGCGCACGAACCTCACGATATGACGATCGTCGCACAGCCGGGAATCTCCCTAGCCGCGCTCAACGCCGCGATTGCGCCGGCTGGGCAGCGGCTGCCGGTTGACCCGCGAAATCCCGAGGCGACCACGATCGGCGCGCTCGTCGCGGCGCATCAGGCCGGACCGCTGCGGCTGTCGGAAGGAACCTCGCGCGACCTGCTGATCGGAATTCAATACGTGGGACACGGCGGACGCGTTGTTCACAGCGGCGGGCGCGTCGTCAAAAACGTCGCCGGCTATGATTTGATGAAACTGATGAACGGATCGTTCGGGACGTTGGGAATCATTACCGAAGCGGCGTTCAAGGTGCGGCCGATCCCCGGCAATTACACGGTGGCGCTCGCAAAATTTGCGGGAATAAGCGGAACGCTCGAATGCGCGCGAGCGCTCTTAGACGCCGCACCAATTGCGCACCTGGAAATCACGAGTCCGCAAGTCAGCGCGGCGCTCGGCGTTGAGCCGGAGTATTCGCTTATCGCGGGATTATCGGGGAGTCGCGCCGAGGTGGATTACTTACGCGACACGGTTGCGCGCGTCGTTGCCGGCGCCGTGCAATTTCTCGAAAGCACGGACGCGGCGCGCCTGTACGGCGAGCTGCGGGATTTCTGCACCGCCGCCATGATCGCGCAGATCGCAGTGCCGCCAGGCGAAATGGCGCGCGTGCTCGAATCGTGCGGAGCGGCGTTTTGCGCGCACGCGGCTTCGGGAATCGCGAAGATAATTGCGAGCAGCGAACTTTCAGCCGACGCCGCTCGCGCGGAACTTCTGCGCTGGCGCGAGCTGGCGCACGCCGCGCGCGGCCATGTCCGCGTTATTTCCGCGCCGCCCGAGGTTCGCGGCTCGATAGAGTTCTTCGACGTGCCGAACAGCGGCGCGCTCGAACTGATGCGCGCGATGAAGGCCGCGTTCGACCCCAGTGGAATTTTCAACCCCGGATGCTTCGTCGGGGGAATCTGATGTCTCGCGCCGCGTCTTCGAAACCATTACGAAACGTGGTCGATTACGATCTGCTCTTCGACTGCGTCCACTGTGGATTGTGTCTGGAAGCGTGCCCGACCTACGCGGTCTCGCGTTCCGAAATGGATTCGCCGCGCGGACGCGTTTATCTGATGAAAGCGCTGGCCGACGGCCGGCTCGAACTCGACGCCGACGTTACGCGTCATCTCGACCTGTGTCTCGGATGCCGCGGGTGCGAGACCGCATGTCCTTCGGGTGTGCATTACGGGCGCCTCATCGAAGACGCTCGCGCTTACGTGGAGTCGAACTATTCGCGCGGATGGCTCGACTCGCTGAGACGCCGCCTAATCGGCGCGATCTTTCCGTACCCCGCGCGGCTGCGAGCGATACTTGCGCCGCTTCGCGTCCTGCAGGCGGCGGGGGTCCAGTCCGCGCTCGAAGGCATTGTGCCGCGCCCAATGCGCGAGTGGCTGGAACTGCTTCCCGCCGCCTCACGCGCTAGCGTCGTGTTACCGCAGGCGCTCACAGAACCATCGCCGGACGCCACGACTGTGCTGGTGCATCACGGATGCGTAACGCGGGTGCTCGCCGAATCGGAGAATATCAACACCGAGCGATTGCTGATCGCCGCTGGCTACCATGTTGTTCAGCTCGAAAACACGGTCTGCTGCGGAGCGCTGGACCTCCACTCGGGAAATCGCACGCGCGCGCTGGAATTCATTCGCACCAACGTGCGCGCGATAACGCGCAGAGGAGCTGATTCGATTGTGTCGGCGGCTTCGGGATGCTCAACGGCGATTGCCGAGTATGGATTGCTGTTGAAAGACGACGCGGAACTTGCCGTCGCCGCGCGCGCGGTCGCGGCAAAGGTCACCGACCTGAGCTCGCTGCTGCTCGCAAGCAATCGCGTTGCGATGCCGGAGTTCCGATGCACCGTCACCTACCACGACGCGTGTCATCTGGCGCACGGCATGGGCGTCCGTGACGCACCGCGCACGCTGCTGCGCTCGATTCCCGGACTTAAGCTGGTTGAGCTGAACGAAGCCGATCTGTGTTGCGGCAGCGCCGGAAGCTATAACCTGACCGAACCCGCGATGGCGCGCGCGCTGGCGGCGCGAAAGGCGGAAAATATCGCGGCCAGCGGTGCGGATTACGTGGTGCTCGCGAACCCGGGCTGCGAATTCCAGATTGGCGCGGAGCTTCGCCGCCGTGGCGCAAAGATCCGCGTAGCGCACATCGCCGACTTCCTCGCGATGGTGATAAATCAAGGCACGGCAGCTCGCGGCGAATCGCGATGACTGACCCATTTGAAGTCAAACTCTACTTCGCGTACACGAGTCCGTTCAGTTACCTCGCGATGGAGCCGGCGCGTTCGCTCGAGCGCTCGCATCGCGTGCGCGTGCGCTTTATTCCTTACGGCGTCAACATCCGGAAAACCTATGGCAACCTCGATAGTGCGGACGCCGACCGCAGGAAGGTGCGCTACCTGTATCTCGACGCGCGGCGTATCGCGAAGGAGCGCGGGCTCGTCATCTATCCTCCGAAAAAGATTTTCAGTTGCCGCAACGCATTCTACGGCGGCCTGTACGCCGACCATCGCGAGCGCTTTCGCGAATACTCCAACCGCGTGTTCGAGCGCTTTTGGCGGGCGGAGCTCAATGTCGAAGATCGCGGCGCGATTGGCCAAGTAATCTCGGAGATCGGCTTAGACGCTGGCGCTTTTGCGCGATACGCCGAAATCGCCGCGCGTGCGGATCTCGACGAGTGCTTCGCCGAGGCGGATCGCGATGAGATCTTCGGCGTGCCTACGTTTGTCGTCGAAGGCGAGCTGTTCTGGGGCGAAGATCGGATTGACTGGGTTATTCGAAGGCTCGACGCGCTGGGACTTCGCCGATAAGCGCGCAGAAGCGCGACCGATAGACTCAACTCCGCCGCGCGAGTAACGCTGAAAAAGAAAGCGCATGACCTGACAACACGCTCGCTTCGAGAGCGGACGGAGAGATGCCCATGATCGACTACGCAAAGTTCGACAGCTCCATCGGCCTCAACTGGTACGATGTTGATCCCAATCTTGGGCAAATCATGCGCCGTATGCTTGAGGCGGCTGACTTTGATTGGTGTGCGCAGGAACTCGCGAAGATAGGCGCTTTATGTGGAGGCCCAATCGCCGCGCGCGCCGAGGTGACCGACAAGAATCCTCCCGAACTGGTGAAATTCGATCATTGGGGCGAGCAGATCGATCAGATCCACCACCATCCAGGCGCCATCGCGACCAAGCGCGATTTGTGGGAAGCCGGGGTAAGCGGCCCGCGCTTGCACCAGGAGGCGGCCCGGCGCGGACGCCGCTTGCCGCAAGTGATGCCGACCGCGCTCAATTACATGCTGTCGCAGGCGGAGATCGGAATGCTGTGCTCGATCGGGATGACGAGCGGCGTTATCGGTTTGGTGAAGAAATTCGCACCGCCCGACCTGCAAAAACGCTTTCTGCCGCATCTGACCGCGGCGAATTTTGATGACGCGTGGGACGGCGCGATGTTCATGACCGAGAAGACCGGCGGCTCCGACCTGGGCACGCTCACCACGGTGGCGCGCCGCGACGGAGATCACTGGAAGCTCACCGGCTCGAAGTGGTTCTGCTCCAACGTCGACGCGGGCGCGATCGCGACGCTGGCGCGGCCCGAGGGTGCGGACGCCGGACTGCGCGGCGTCGCGCTCTTCCTGGTGCCAAAATATCGGAGTGACGGTTCGCGCAACGCGATCAATATCCGGCGTATCAAGGACAAACTCGGCACGCGAGCAGTGCCGACGGCAGAGGCGGATTTTGTCGGCGCGGAAGCATACCTGCTCGCAGGTGAAAACGGCGCGGCCGGAGACGGACGCGGCATCAACCGGATGATGGAAATGGTCAATGATTCACGGCGTGGTGTCGCCGTGATGGGTCTTGGGATCATGCGCCGTGCGTTTCTCGAGTCGGCGATTTTCGCGGCGCATCGGACCGCCTTCGGCCATCTCCTGCGCGAACTCCCGATGATGCGGGAGACGCTGGTCGGGATGGTGGTCGAATTGGAAGCCGCTGCGGCATTGGTTTTCGCGTCGGCAGCCGACGAAAGCGCGATCGCGCGCCTGCTGGTGCCCGTCGCGAAACTACGCGCAACGCGCCGCGGCGTCGAAATGGCGTCGCAGGCCGTAGAGATCCATGGCGGCAATGGATATATCGAAGATTGGCCAACTGCCCGCCTCTTGCGCGACGCACAATCCAACACGATTTGGGAAGGCACCGAGAACATCATTTGCCTCGACATTCTTCGCGCGCTGCGAAGCGAACAGGTCATGGAAGCGAGCCTCGCGGCGCTGTCCGCACGGGTGGATAGCGCCGCCGCCGCGCTTGCTCCGATCGCGGAGGCCCTCGATGCGGAACTCAAGAGCCTGCGTGAGGCTCTTGGCTTTCTCTCGCGATCCGACCGCGACCTGCGCCAGCTTCGCGCGCGTAGCTTTGGAAATTACCTGGCCGATGTAGCAGCCGCTGCGCTGCTCCTGGAGGAAGCGAATTGGCAACTTGCGCATGAGGGCAACGCGCGCAAGGCGGTAATCGCGCACCTGTTTGTCCAGACCCATCTGCGGCCGCGACCGATGCGCGGGATTATGAGCAGCGACCGGACGATGCTCGAGTTGTTCGAGCCGATCGTGGGTTACGGCGAAATAGCGCCGGAACGCGCCGCGGCTGCGATACGCTCGATATAGAGGGGCGCCGCCGTCAGGGAAAATTCAATCCCCTCAAGCGGCGCGGTGGCGTTACGGTTCCGGGCTACTTGGAAGGAACGTGTCGCCCATCAGGTAGGCGTCACATGCGCGGGCGCATTCGCGGCCTTCCCAAATGGCCCACACCACCAGCGACTGGCCCCGGCGCGCATCGCCGGCTGCAAAGACGCCGGGAACGCTCGCGGCGTAATTTTCCGTCGCAATATTACTGCGCCCGTCGAGCTTTAGCCCGAGCTCGGATATAATTCCCTCCGGCTGGGGGCCAAGAAAGCCAAGCGCAAGCAAAACAAGATCGCAATCAAGCTCAAACTCGCTGCCCGGCACCTCTTCCATAACGCTGCGCGCGCCGTCGCGCTTCCAATTGAGCCGCACGCCGTGGAGCTTCGTTACCTGACCATTGAAGCCGCTGAAGCGTTTGGTGTTGATGCTCCAGTCGCGCATCACGCCCTCTTCATGCGAGCTCGAGGTGCGCAGGATCATCGGCCAATCCGGCCATGGCATATCCGCAGTGCGGCGGTCCGGCGGCATCGGGAGCAGTTCGAATTGATGAACGCTGATAGCGCCCTGTCGATTCGAAGTTCCGAGGCAGTCTGAACCGGTGTCTCCGCCGCCAAGAATTACAACGCGTTTGCCCTTAGCGGTAATCGCGGCGACGGGATCAATCGTGTCGTCGAAACCGCGCCTGTTCTGTTGAGGAAGAAAATCCATCGCGAAGTGGATGCCCTTCAACTCACGGCCGGGAATCGGCAAGTCGCGCGGCTTGGTTGCACCAAGCGTCAAGCAGATCGCGTCATGCTTGCCGCGCAGTTCGTCGGCGTGCAGATCGATGCCAATGTGGCAATTGGTAATAAACTCGACGCCTTCGGCGCGCATCTGCTCGACGCGCCGCAGCACGTGGCGCTTTTCGAGCTTGAAGTCGGGGATGCCGTACATCAGCAGGCCGCCGATCCGATCGGAGCGCTCATAGACGGTGACCGTATGTCCTGCTCGCGCCAGTTGCTGCGCGCATGCAAGTCCCGACGGACCCGATCCCACGACGGCGACACGCTTTCCAGTCTTGCGTGCGGGCGGCATCGGCGTGATCCATCCTTCGCTCCACGCGTGATCGATTATGTTTTTCTCGATCAGCTTGATCGTTACAGGATCGTTGTTGATGTTCAGGACGCAGGCTTCTTCGCAAGGCGCGGGACAGACGCGACCGGTGAATTCCGGGAAATTGTTGGTTGAATGCAAGCGGTCGATCGCGTCGCGCCATCGGCCGCGATAAACCAGGTCATTCCAGTCGGGAATAATATTACCGAGCGGGCATCCCTTGTGGCAGAAAGGAACTCCACAATCCATACATCGCGCGCCTTGGCGGGCAAGCGCGGCTTCGGGCATTTTCAGATCAAACTCGCGCCAGTCCTTCAGGCGTTCGGCGACCGGACGGCGTGACGGCGTCTCGCGCTTGATCTCCATAAAGCCCGTGATTTTTCCCATCTAGAACGACTCTCTTCACCAAAGATGCGGCCGGAGTTACATCGTACGAAAAAAAACCTAAACCGCCGCGAGGCGTGCCATGTCGTTACCGCGGCCGAGGTGCTGGCGTTCGAGCACCATACGGTACTCGGTCGGCAAGACTTTTACGAACTTCGCAGCGTACGACTGCCAATCCGCAAGAATTCGAGCTGCAACCGCGCTTTGGGTGTATTGATGATGGCGTGCAATTAGGGAATGCAACTGCTTGAGGTCGTCGGCGTCGTTCACGGCGCCAAGTTCGACCATCCCCGTGTTGCAGCGCCCGGCGAAGGTTCCGTCTTCGTCAAGTACATAAGCGACCCCGCCCGACATTCCGGCCGCGAAGTTGCGTCCGGTTCTACCCAGAACAACCACCAACCCGCGCGTCATATACTCGCAACCGTGATCGCCAACGCCTTCGACGACAGCATGCGCGCCGCTGTTGCGAACGGCGAAGCGTTCACCCGCGACGCCGCGGAAAAACGCCTCGCCCCCGGTCGCTCCGTAGAGGGCGACGTTGCCGATCAGAATATTTTCTTCGGCCTTGAAAGTGGCTTCCTGCGGCGGACGTACCGCGAGAAATCCTCCCGAAAGGCCTTTCCCACAGTAATCGTTTGCGTCGCCTTCAAGATAAAGTGCGATTCCCGGCGCGAGCCATGCGCCGAAGCTCTGTCCGGCAGAACCCTTGAGATGGATCTGAACCGTGTACGGCGGAAGACCTTCGGCGCCGAAGCGGCGCGAAACTTCCGCCGAAAGCATCGTGCCGACGGTGCGATTCACATTGCGAATCGGAAGTCGAATCTCGACGGGCCTGCGATGCTCGAGCGCGTCGCGCGAGAGCTCGAGGAGTTGGTTGTCGAGCGCCTTTTCCAGGCCGTGATCCTGCGATTGGACGGCGTGAAGCGGTTCGTCCGGAGCGACATCGGGCTTGCGGAGGATGTTGCTGAGATCAACGTCGCGCGCTTTCCAGTGCTCGATCGCATCGTTCATGTCCAGGCATTCGACGTGCCCAATCATCTCATCCACGGTGCGAAAACCGAGCACCGCCATGTGCTCGCGCAATTCATCGGCTATGAACATCATGTAGTTCACGACGTGTTCTGGCTTGCCCTCGAACTTCTTGCGCAACTCGGGATCCTGAGTAGCAATACCAACCGGGCAGGTGTTCAAATGACACACGCGCATCATAATGCATCCCGAAGCCACCAGGGCCGACGACGCGAAACCGAATTCCTCGGCGCCGAGTAGGGCCGCGATCGCAACATCGCGTCCGGTCTTCAACTGGCCGTCGGTTTCGATTCGGATGCGACTGCGGAGTCCGTTCATAACGAGCACTTGCTGAGTTTCGGCGAGGCCGAGTTCCCATGGCGCGCCGGCGTGCTTGATCGATTGGAGCGGGGACGCACCGGTGCCGCCGTCGTGGCCACTGATCAGGACCACGTCGGCCTTGGCCTTTGCGACGCCGGCCGCGATCGTGCCGACGCCGACTTCGGCCACGAGCTTGACGCTGATCCGCGCGCGGTTGTTCGCATTCTTGAGGTCGTGGATTAACTGGGCCAGGTCCTCGATCGAATAGATATCATGATGCGGCGGCGGCGAGATCAGTCCCACACCCGGGGTCGAGTAGCGAATCTTCGCGATAAAGTCATCGACCTTGTGACCTGGCAGCTGACCGCCCTCGCCGGGCTTAGCGCCTTGCGCCATTTTGATCTGGAGTTCATCGGCATTGACCAGGTAATGGCTAGTGACGCCGAAGCGGGCCGAGGCGACCTGCTTGATCGCGCTACGGCGCCAATCACCGTTGGGATCGCGCACGAAGCGGGCGGGATCTTCGCCGCCCTCGCCGGTGTTGCTCTTGCCGCCAATCCGGTTCATCGCAATCGCGAGATTTTCGTGTGCCTCTTTACTGATTGAGCCAAACGACATGGCGCCGGTCTTGAAGCGTTTGACAATCTCCGCGGCCGGCTCGACTTCATCGAGCGGAACGGACGGCCTATCAAAACGGAACTTCAGCAGCGAGCGAAGCGTCGCAAGATTGCGGCTCTGCTCATCGACCAACCGCGTGTACTCCTTGAACAGCCGGAAATTGCCGGATCGCACCGAATGCTGGAGCTTCGCAATCGTGTTGGGATTGTACATGTGAAACTCGCCGCGGCGGCGCCACTGGTAGAAGCCGCCAGCGTCAAGTTCACCGTCGAGATTGGGCTGAACCTCAAAGGCGTAGCGATGCCGCTCGATCGTCTCGCGCGCGATCGCGTCGAGGCCGATTCCGCCAACCCGCGATGCGGTCCAAGTGAAATACTTGTCGATTATCTCGCGGCCAAGGCCGATCGCTTCGAAAATCTGCGCGCCGCGATAGCTTTGAATCGTCGAGATTCCCATCTTCGACGCCACCTTGATCATGCTCTTGGTGGCGGCCTTGATGAAATTATGGACTGCGGTGTCTTCGTCCAGATCGCGCAGACGGCCGTCTTCAATCATCGCGGCCAACGTAGCGTACGCAAGGTAGGGGTTCACCGCTCCGGCGCCGTAACCGACCAGCAGGCAGCAGTGCATCGCCTCGCGCGGCTCGCCCGACTCAACGACGATACCGCATCGTGTGCGGGTGCCTTCGCGAATCAAATGGTGATGTACAGCGGCGGTCGCGAGCAGACTGGGAATTGCTGCGTACTGCGAATTTACGCCCCGGTCCGAGAGCACGATTATCGAAAAGCCGTCGGCAAGCGCCTTCGACGCCTTGGCGCACAGTTCGTCGAGCGCGGAGCGCATCCCGGCTTCGCCGTCGCGGACGCGGAACAAAGTCGCAAGCGTGATCGTGCGTAAGCCGGGCCGATCCAGGCGCTTGATTTTCTCAAGCTCTTCGTTGGTGATGATGGGAGTCTTCAGACGCAACTGCCGGCAATGCGCAGGCGATTCTTCGAACAGATTCTGCTCGGAGCCGATCGTCGTCTCGGCAGACGTCACGAGTTCCTCACGAATCGGATCGATCGGCGGATTGGTGACTTGCGCGAACAATTGCTTAAAATAATTGAACAGTGGCGGCGCCTTTTCCGACAGCACCGCGAGTGGTGTATCGGTGCCCATCGATCCCACAGGTTCCTGCGCATTCACCGCCATCGGCGCGAGGATCAATTTCAGGTCTTCGAGCGTGTAACCGAAGGCTTGCTGCTGCTTGAGCAGGTCGGTCCCCTCAAATCCGGCAATTGCGGGCGCACTCACCGGCGGCGGAAGCTCTTCGAGCTTAACCAGATTTGCGTCGAGCCAGTCGCGATAGGGTTTGCGCGCCGCGAAGCCTTCCTTGATTTCCTCGTCTTGCACGATTCGACCCAACGCAGTATCGACAAGGAACATCTTGCCCGGCTGGAGACGGCCTTTATATGCGACCTGCTCGGGTGCGACGTCCAGCACGCCAGTCTCGGACGCCATCACGACCAGGCCGTCCTTGGTGACCGTGTATCGCGAGGGGCGCAGGCCATTGCGATCGAGCACCGCACCAATGCGAATGCCGTCAGTGAAGGCGATCGAGGCAGGGCCGTCCCACGGCTCCATCATCGAGGCATGAAATTCATAGAAGGCGCGTTTGCTCGCGCTCATCTGTGGGTCGTTCTGCCATGCCTCCGGAATCATCATCATCATTGCGTGCGCGATCGGTCGTCCGGTTCGCACCAGCAACTCAAGCACATTGTCGAATTTTGCGGAGTCGGTCTGAGTGGGTTCGACGATCGGCGGAAGCTGGGCGATATCCGCGCCGAACAGGGGCGACGAGAACATCATCTGCCGCGCGTGCATCCAGTTCTCGTTGCCTCGCAGTGTATTAATCTCGCCATTGTGGCTTAGGAATCGGAACGGATGTGCGCGATCCCAGGACGGGAAGGTGTTGGTCGAGAACCGCTGATGCACCATCGCGAGAGCGCTCACCACAGAGGGATCGAGCAGGTCGGGATAGAACTTCGGGATCTGATGCGAGATTAGCTGACCCTTGTAAACCATCGTCAGAGTCGAAAGTGAGCAGAAGTAGAAGAGTTCCTCGCCAGTCAGAGCGAGATCAGCGGCCGCGCGGAACGCGCGTTTGCGGATTACATATAGCTTGCGCTCGAGCGCCTCATGGTTGCTCATTATCTCGGCGCCGGGCGCGATGAACACCTGGCGAATCTCGGGCAGTCCGCGCCGCGCTATGTCTCCACAAGCGGTGGGATTAACCGGAACCGTGCGCCATCCGAGGATGCGCTGGCCTTCCTCCGCGACTATATGCTCGAAGGCTGATTCGCACGCCTGGCGCTTGTTCGGATCGAGCGGCAAGAAAACCTGGCCGACCCCATACTGGCCGGGCGCCGGTAAATCAAAGCCGCACTTGAGCGCCTCGCGTTTCAGAAATTCGTGCGGAATCTGAATCAGGATTCCGGCGCCGTCACCCGTATTAGGATCACATCCGCAAGCCCCGCGATGGGTCAGATTGTCGAGTACTTGAAGCGCTTTGGCTACGATTTCATGAGAACGCTCGCCTTTGATGTTGACTACGAAGCCAACACCGCAGGCGTCATGTTCATGCGCGGGATCGTACAGGCCTTCGCGCCCGGGTAAACTGAGTCGCTTATGCATGGTCATATCCGTCTCGGGTCGGGGAGCGAAACCGGCTTCGGGGTTGGTCCGTGACGACTACGGCGTCCGTGGCCGTTACCCGGCTCGGATCCCTCGCCGCTGGGATGCACCGCGATCTGGTTGCGCTCGGTATGGGTCGAAAGCACCACCATCGTCTCCGTCCGCGCCACTCCCTCGATTGAGCGAATCGTGCTGATGAGCCGCTCGAGCGACGAAGTATTATCGGTTTTGATTTTGAGAAGAATCGTGTGCTGACCCGTGACGTGATGACACTCGAGAACATCGTCGAGCAAATCAACGGTCTGCTCGAAAAGAGCGATCGTCTTTGGATGCGCGATCGAGACGCCGATGAATGCGGTGACGTCTTTTCCCAAGCGGCGCGCATTCAGCGAGGCATGGTAGCCCGCGATCACGCCACAGTCTTCAAGCTTCTTGACGCGCTCGATTATGGAAGGCGCGGAAAGTCCAACCTGCTCCGCAAGCTTGACATGCGGAATCCGACCGTTGGCTTGCAGGATGCCGAGAATCTGCAGGTCGATGGCGTCGAGTTCCGGTACGTCGCCGCCTAATTTCATAAGGTAATCCTCGTAAAGGTTCGTTGAACATAATGGGATGCCCGGATTGAGTCAAGGGAAAGATAGGACAGCTCCCAATAAAACATTATTGTATTAAGCGATCGTGTTGCGATCGCTCCTTACTTCAGGGCAATGAGTCGCGATGCCTTAAATTCGGCCGGTTTGGAAGCTCATCACTTGGCGTCCGACGGGGCGTCAAATGCTATCTGCCTTTGCCCCTTGGGGGCGGGACGTAATCGACGATTTCAGAGGTGGTCCGCTTGGGCAGCACTCGCGAATCGGAGCGGAATGGCCGCGTACGTGCAGCGAGATGGGATTCGAAAATCCGGCGCGCTGCGGGGCGGTCAATTTTTCATCAATGCGCGTCCAATCGCGTCGAAGTCGGTCAGTTGCTCGATCCCCAACTGATCGTTCCAGAAATCGTCGAACGCGCTGGTCTTGACGATCACCATGTTGTACTTCGGGCAGACGTAGATGAACTGAAAGAAGACACCCTCGGCCGAATAGGCGTGGCTGGCGCCGGGATAGATCAGCCACCATTGAAAACCGTAAGCGCCTGGGTCGCCGGGAAATAGATGACCCCATCCGACCTGTCCGCTCTGCGGATTAGTGGCGTCCTCAATCCATGAAGCGGGAAGAATCTGTTTGCCTGCCGCCTTACCGCCATTGAGGAACAACAAGCCGAATCGAGCATAATCGCGCAGCGTCGCGTTGATACAGCAATATCCGGCTTCCATCGCCTGTGGAGTTGCTCGGTCAGTAAGCCATGTCGCGTTCTGCTCCATCCCGAGCGGCCGCCAGATTCGATCCGAGAGCATCTGCGCGAGCGTCTTGCCGGTCACCCGCCGCACAAGCATTCCGAGCACGGCGGTATCGATGCTGCGATATACGAATTTTGTTCCTGGATTTTCCGCGCGGCCGAGCGTGCTGGCGTACTCGGCGAGGGTTTCCGACTTTTCGATCATGGTTTTATTCCACATGACGGAAACGTCGGATTTGCCATTGTTGTATTCCTCAGTGAACTGGACGCCTGACGACATCTCGAGGATGTCCTTGATCGGCACGCCGTCGTATCCCGAATCCTTGAGCTCTGGAAGGTATTTCGTGATCGGATCATCGAGACTCTTGATCTTGCCGTCGGTTAGAGCGAGACCGACCAGCGTCGATGTGACCGACTTGGCGACTGACCATGAGGTGAATTTGCTGGCCGCCGTTGCGCCATTGAAATATCGCTCGTCAATAATCTGGCCATCCTTGACAACAAGGAAGCCCTGCGTCTTGGTTCGCGCCAACAAGTCCTCGAGCGTGTGACGCTTGCCTTTGAAGTAGTAGACAACCTCGAGTTTGCGCGGAGAACCGGGCAACGCGGCGACCGGTCCTCCGCGAGCGATTACGTGGAAGGGAAACACCGAATCCATGCTGCGGAAGTCCGTAGCACGATTTTGCGGCGCCATCATCGCCGCGCGTTTAGCGACTGCGGCCGGGTTGGCAGCGCGCAAGATCGCAGGACGGAGTAAGGTGGCCGCAAACGCGGCGGCGACGACGGCGTTGCGTTTCATCGAAAAGCCCGAGGGTGTCGCACCCGTCACTCGCCCGTAAAATTGGCGGCGCGCTTCTCGACGAAGGATTTTGCGCCTTCGAGATGGTCCTTCGAGGTTAGCATCATCCGTTGTCCGTGACGCTGATAGTCGAAGAAAAATGGCAGATTCAGATTCAACCCGACGCGCAGCGCTTCCTTGGCGAGGCGCTGTGCGAGCGGCGCCTGAGCGGCAATCTTCTGAGCAAACGCGGCGGTCGCGGCCTCGAGCTGGTCGTGCGGCACCACCTTGTTGACCATTCCGATTCGTTCGGCCTCTTTTGCGTCTATAATGTCGCCGCTCAGGATCAACTCATAGGCGCGCGCGAGACCGACCAGTCGTGGCAGAACCAGCAATCCGCCCGCTTCGGGAATCAAGCCGCGGCGGATGAAAACCTCTCCAAAACGCGCCTGCTCCGAGCAGACGCGCATGTCGCACATCAACGCGATATCGCATCCGTACCCGACTGCGGCGCCGTTGACTGATGCGATCGTCGGCTTGGGATAGGTGACGAGAAAATCGAGTGCGACCGGGTGATGCGTGCGCCATTCCTCGACCTCGGTGCGCTTGGAGGGTTTGGCATTCTGAACTTCAGGGTTGAGAAAAATTTCCTTTACGTCGTCGCCGGCGCAGAACGCACGACCCGCTCCAGTCAGCACGACGACCTGCACCGACTCATCGTGCTCCGCTTCTCCGAACGCCTGTCCGATTTCGGCCCAGGTTCGTATTGTGCCGGCATTCATCGCATGCGGGCGATTGATCGTGATGGTCGCAACCTTGTCGCGTTTCTCGTAAATGATATCGCTGTAAGCCATTTAAGCCTCCGCACCGTAGGATCGATCGAGTCGTGATGAACTTGCTATCGCAGATGCGCGAAATCGGCGTCAAGCCCGCAGTGAATTCAGAATGAGTCGATCGCAGTTCGGGGATGATGGATTGGGGTCCTGGGTGACGAGGGTGTCGGGATAATTGCGCGCACCCACCTGAGCGTCGGCGGCGCGCACCCCGAGCGCCAGGCACAGCGCAGCCACGGCCGCCGCTGAAAGCAACGCTCGGCAACGAACAAACTTCGCGTGTGCGCGAATTACCTCACACGTGCGGATAGGCGTCGCTGCCCATTTCAAGTGCGTCGAGCCCCGACCATTCCACTTCCGCGAGCACGCGGTTCCCGAGGATACGCTCGACGATCGTAAAAAAGATCCACGCCAATCCGAATATCACAACGAAATTGACGCAGACACCGATAAGCTGAGCGACGAATTGACCCGGATCGCCGTACAGCAAGCCGCGCACCGGACCCGCAACGCCGTTCCATCCTTCTCCGTAGCTGCCGTCGGCGAAAATTCCGAGCGCCAGCGAACCCCATAGTCCGCACGCGCCATGCACCGCGATCGCCCCGACCGGATCGTCAAGGCGGAGGCGGCGTTCGAGCGCGATTACCGCAGCGACCACCAACAAACCCCCGACCACCCCAATCAGCACTGCCGCAGCGGGCGTCACGAAAGCGCACGGCGCGGTGATCGCTACCAGACCGCCGAGCAATCCGTTGCAGGCCATCGCGATGTCCGGTTTTTTGTAGCGATGCCATAGATAGAGGATTGCGGAAAGCGCGCCGGCCGACGACGACAACATGGTATTCGCGGCAATAACGCCAATTCGTGGATCTGTCGCCGCCAGCGACGACCCCGCGTTAAAGCCGAACCATCCAAACGCGAGGATCAGTGTTCCGATCACCGCCATCGGCAGATTGTGCCCGGGCAGGGCGCCGATCGCGCCGTCGCGACGAAATCTTCCGATACGCGGCCCCAGAACGATCACGCCCGCCAACGCAACTACTCCGCCCGTCATGTGCACTACGGCGGAGCCGGCGAAATCGACCTGCCCATGACCGAGGCCAAGATTGACGCCGAGTTGCGATAGCCATCCACCTCCCCACACCCAATTGCCATAGAGCGGGTAGAGGAACATCGCAATGAAAAATCCGTAGATGAAAAATGCCGAGAACTTCCACCGCTCCGCCATCGCGCCGGTTGGAATCGTCGCCGCAGTATCCATGAAGACGACGGCGAATAAGAACATCGCGAGGCTGGCCGGATCGTGGCTGACGCTGGCGAGTGCGAATTTACTGAATCCAATAATTCCCCATATGTGCCCGCCCAAGGTGAGCGAAAGTTCGCAATGGCTCATTCCGGCGTCGCCGAGCGACGGCCACTGATGCACTCCGCCCATCATGAAGGCGTACCCGGTTAGCCAGAATCCGACGACACCGATCGGGTAGATGACGAGATTCATCGCCATCGTGTTGACCGCATTCTTCGCGCGCGTGAAGCCGGTCTCGACCATCGCGAAACCCGCCTGCATGAACATCACCAGGAAACCCGCGACAAGCACCCAAGCGAGGTTGAGCGATTGATCTATCGGCGCGGCCAGCGGCGTCGATTGGGCGTGCGCGCGACTCGCGGCCATTAGTATCGGCGCCGCCGCGGAGATAGCGAGGGCGCAAGCGGTGAGACTTAAGCGGCGGCGATTCATCTCATTTCCCCTCGGAATGATTTTCGCGGTGGCGCCTTTGCCGCCGGATAGCGGTTCGCGAGCCAAATGAGGAAAACGAAAAATCCAATCAGCGAGACGAAAAACAGCACGAATCCCGCGCTGCGTCGGATCTTCTGCGCGCGCAGACTGCGCGGCTTCAGGAGCTCGGCGCGCCCGCGCGGCACCACCCGCGAGGGTTCGCGCAGATCGGCAAGCATCTCGGCTGCACTCGCGTAGCGGTTTTTTGGCGACCGCTCGATCGCGTGCAGGATGATTTCCTCAAGCTTGGGATCAAGATCCTTTACGAACTCGGTCGGCGGATGCGGATCCTCGTTGGTTTTTGCCCGCATCATGCTGTAAACATTGCTTCCGGCGTAAGGCAGATTCCCCGCCAGCATCTCATAGAGCATCACGCCAAGCGCGTAGATATCGGTGCGCGCGTCGCCACGTCGTCCGCTGACCTGCTCCGGCGCCATATAGTCGGGGGTGCCGATCGTCGAGGAGAGCCCCGACCACGTGAGGCGCCGCGCCGATTCGTCGAGTGCGATTCCAAAGTCCATGATTTTGACTGTGCCGTCGGCGGTGACGAGAATATTTTCCGGCTTGAGATCGCGATGCACGACGCCGTGGCCGTGCATGTAAACCAATGCTTCGCAAATCTGTATCGCGTACCCGAGCGCCTTGCCCGGCGGCATCGGGCGCTCGCGGCGCATCAACTCGCGCATCGACGTGCCATCCACGAACTCCATCGCGATATACATCCGGCTTTTGTGCACCGGAGTGAGGACCTTGATGATATTGCGATGGTCAAGGCGTCGAACGACCTCTTCCTCGCGCTGGAAGCGGCCGTAAAAGATCACGTCACTCTCGAATTGCAGGTAAGGAACTTTGATCGCGACGGTCTGACCGGTGACGAGATCAACTCCCTTGAATATCGACGCCATCCCGCTGCGCGCGATCACCTCGGTAAGCTTGTACTGATCGAGGGTTTCGCCGACGCTGACCTCGCGCATGGATCTTATGCCTGGCTGACGGACGGTCTGGCCGCGAAAGTTACCACGCCATGAAAGCCCAAACCAGCCAGAGATTCAGCACATCTAACGAATGCGGCATATCTCGAATCCCACTCTATCCGCGGCATCCGAGAATGCGGCCAAGCCTTGCCCGCCATCCTGCTGGCATAGGACGCAATCCCGTATCGGCTATCATCGTGAAGACCGCAACGGTTAGATTGTCGGCGGTGCCGCGTTCATTGGCAGTTTCGATCAGGATGCGACATGCGTCTTTTGCGTCGCGATCTCGGCTCAAATGTTCCAGCTCGCTGTCGCTCAGCACGCCGTGTAGACCGTCGCTGCACAGAATCAGGCGGTCGCCGCGCACCAGTGGCATCGAGATTCTATCCACCGAAACGATCAGTTCCTGCCCGATGCTCCGCACCAGCATCGAGCGTTCAGGATGATTGCGCGCGCGCTCGGCGCTGAGCAGCCCCATCCGGACTCTTTCCGCAACCATCGTGTGATCCTTGGTGAGCTGCGTGATTTTGTGATGCCGCGCCAGATATAGCCGGCAATCGCCTACATGCGCCGCGGCCAGCATCCCCTTCTCGATCGCGACGGCGGTCAGCGTCGTCCCCATCCTGCGCAGTTCGGGCACGGCAAGCGCGCGATTGTGAATTTCGATATTGGCATATTGAACGGCGCGCACGAGGCGTTTTGCTGCCCCCCACGACGAGGGGCTTTCACGCCATGCCTCGAGCGTCAGCTCGATCGCCATCGCGCTTGCGACTTCGCCGCCCTCATAGCCACCGATTCCGTCGGCGATCGCGAACACCACCGTGTCGGGGGAATCGATCAGGTGACCGCAGGAGTCCTCGTTGTCGGGACGATTGGTTCCGACATCCGACAGCACCGCCAGATCGAAATTGCCCGCGCAGGGTGCGGGCTCGGCAAATGGCGGCTTGTGTTCAGCTTCAGACACTGGCGCCAATACTATCTCAATTCTTATAGACGGGTTGGGAGCGGACGACGCCTTGGCGGGCGCCATCCGCTCCCCGTGGTTACGACCGGCGTGGCTCGTTACGCCGGCTTGGCGACCAGGATTGTGGATTTCCCTTTCTTCTTGGAATTGCGCACGAAGTAAATTGCTCCGTAGATACCCCAGATTGCCGAGATCGCTACGGCGATTAGAGGTTCCTTGACGCTACCCAATCCTTCCAGAGGTCCGATTATATAGAAGGCAAGGCACGCGAAGTTGGCGATTGCCCCGAACACCGGGATTACCACGTGTTTAAAGCCGTGGAAGGATTCGTGCTCGCGGAAGGCGACAATGCATACGATGTTCGTCAAACCGTAGAGCAGGAAGGTCCCGAAGTTAGAAGTGAGCGTCACCAGGAGCAATCCATTCGGTAATGCCGACAAGCTTGCGTTCGAGCTCATCCCGATCGCGTACCAGAGATTGTGCGGTAGAGTTGCGATCGTCTTGTCATCGGGAGCAGAGCCGCCGGCGAAGTAGAAAAGCGCCGCGTATGCCCCAAGGACTGCGGAGATCGCCGCCAGCGTCCAGATAGCGCGATGCGGTGTGAGATTCTTGCCGTGCAGCAGGCCGAAGTGTTCCGGAACTTCCTCGTCGCGCCCCATTGCATAGGTCACGCGTGCTCCAGTGTTTATACAGCTAAGCGTGGTGCCGATCAGCGCTAGGAAGACCGTCAACGCCTCGACTAGCATGAACGCCTGGCCGTGCCCGCCCAGCAGCGCCGAGCCGACCAAAACCATCATATCGCCGATTGGAGCAGCGGAGCCTTTTGCGATGGCAAGGCTGTAGGCGCTGCTCATGAAGTAGTTGGCCGCAAAGTACTCGATCATGTAGCAGAACAGCCCCTGAATCGTCAGCGAGAGCAGAACGCCGCGCGGAATATCTTTAGTCGGGTTCTTTGCTTCTTCGCCCAGGGACGTCACCGACTCGAATCCGACCAGCAGCAGAATCGCGACCGTTGCTTGCAGCATTACCCATGAGAAGTGATGCGGCATAATGACCGACAGCGCGCTCGGATGTGCCGGATTGTCGCCGCCGAACGCGTATTTGAGTGTCGCACTGACCACGTTGCCGTTGGCGTCGAGAGCGAGACCCGTTGAACCGGCAGGATGCGACAGGCGGTAGGCGACCGCGAGCGCTGAAAAGAACAGCAGCGCGACAATCTGGATTCCATTTATGGCGATATTGACCATCGTCGATCCGTTGACGCCTTGGAACGCGATCCATGCGACCGCGAAGGCGAATATCACGGCGATTAACGCCATGAAGACCGGCCCGGGAATTCCGGCGTTAATCGTATTCGGCGCGATATTGCCCACGATGTACCCGATCATGATTCCCATCGTCGCGACCATCACTCCAGGATACATCCAGTAATACAGATGCGAGGCCCAGCCGATTACAAACTTTGCGATCCGGGAAAATTTGTAGGCACTCGTAGTGTTCAGGAACGCCTGTTCCGCGAACAGATATGAGCTGCCCGCACCCGGATAAAGCTTGGCCAGTTCTGAGTACGAAACCGCCGTCGCATAAGCGAGCATCAGCGCGACGAAGATGCCCGCCCACATTGCCATCCCCGACGGGAACGCATAACCGGCTTGTTGGACGAACGTGATCCACAGGAAGGCGCCGGGTGCGATCAGCGCCATGGCGTTGACCGTTACTCCGGTCAAGCCAAGTGTCGCCTGCATCTTGGGTGCTTCGTTTGACTCTGCCATCTCTCCTCCTTCGGCTTGCCCCACCAGTCTTGGCGGGTCGTAGCTCCCCGTGGCAATTCGATGCCGACGCGGGTCAACTGCGCACTAAGGGCAAGAGCGATGCCACCGATTTGAAACGTAAATCCGATGCATTTTGCACGGCGGATGCTTATGCGATGAGCATCCGCCTGCCGCGCGGTCATCAGGAGCGGGATTTGTTCTCTAGTTGGTTCGCAGACTTTTCCAGATCAGGTGGAGGATTCGGCGGAGTTTCGCGGTGGATAATCTTAACCCGCCTGAGCGACAATTTTCGCGCGTCCGCTAACAATCGCCCAATCTGGGATGCGGACCGCGCGCCGTTAATTTGGAGAGACTTCTTAGATCGCTATGTCGCCACGCTCGTCGGTCCGGATCCGGATCACTTCGAGCACGTTTGAAACGTAAATCTTGCCGTCGCCGATCCGACCGGTCCGCGCCTTGCGCTGGATCGCTTCGACAACCGCCTCGGCCTGCTCGTCCCGAACGATCACTTCAATCTTGAGCTTGGGTTTGAAATCGATGATGTATTCGGAGCCGCGATATAGCTCGGTGCGTCCCTTCTGGCGGCCGAATCCTTTGACTTCATAGGTGGTTAGTCCCGTGATTCCCGCGCGCTCGAGCTCCGCCTTCACCGCATCGATCGTAAACGGCTTGATGATCGCCTCAACCTTCTTCATCGAGTGCGTCCTTTGCGCCCGGCGTGTCACCGGCGCGTCCGCGCTTGATTCCTTACGGCGTTCAGACGCAAGAGCGATGCCGCCACGAAGTTGCCTTTGGCAGAGAAATCGCCCGATGCGATGCGCGCTCAGCGGGCATTGGCCCGCCGGACGGTCATCGCGCGCGATTGTGACATCCTCATTGTCCGTTTTGTCCCAATGACTACCTTAATGCTTCTTCCGCGATAGTCGCGTGGGGTACGCCGACGGCAACCATCAGGATGGGGCTCTTCCCGGCTGCATGCGGAGTTAAAAATCTGCTCGTATCGTCATCATAAAATGTCAACCCGGTAGCGCCGCGGCCGAGCGCATAGGCGGCAAGGTAAGCGCGGCCGCCCAGTATCCCAGCCTCGAGGTGAGCGTTGCGGTAACCTCGATTTCCGCTGGCTGCGAGCGCGCGCTCGAGGTCCGCCATGTAAACAATCAGTGCCGAGCAATCCATCCCGAGGGGCTGCTCAAGGCACAGATATCCGGCCTCGCCGCGAAACTCACCCGCCCGAATCAATTCGAACGCCCGCGCCTCCCGATCGAAGAAGTAGGCGCCCGGCGTCATCCGATCGACCGCATTCACAATGAGGTAGACGTCGATAATCGGCGCAAAGTCGGCGCGCCAATTCATGCGTGCGCTCTCGGCAATCGCTTGCAGCTCCTCGGCGCGAATTGCGGCCCGGGCGAACCGCCGTGTCGATCCTCGGCGCAAAATCGTCTCGCCCAGTCCGAGCGCGTTTTCGGGCATAATCGGGTCGAATTTAAGCAGACCAGAGGAGGTTGTCCGAAGCACCGCGGCGTCAAGCGTCGCGTCCGCAATCGCCGCAACTTCCGCCTCGGACTCAAGGCGCGTTTCGCGATTGAACTTCACGAGGGCCTCGTAAGTTACTTCACGAGCGGATAAAGGAATCGCCTCGAATGGGAAAGCGTCGTGCGCGGGCGATACGCCCGGTGCATCCGCGCTCGCGCCGAGTGCCACGAGGGCTGCGCAGCCTTCGCGATCGGGGTCGAGTCCGAGCAGAGCATCGAGTTCCGAATCGACGAATGCGGTGAAGATCTCCAAGCCGATTCCCTCCGCGCAGGCCGCCACCAGCAGATTGGCGAGCATCGTACCCACGTCCCAGAAGCAGTAGCGATAAGCCCGCGCGCGATATTTCCAAGCGCTACGCCAGAAGATTGAGGTGAAGATAACGATCGCGCGAGCGCGCGCGATCGAGGGACGCCCCGCCGTCGCGCGCGCGAGCATCGCGCGCCAATCGCCTCGGCGCAAACCGCGCAGTTTCAAGTCCGCCGGCGAGAAATGATACAGCGCCGGTTCGAGGCCCTCGACTTCACCCGACGCAACGTACATCTCGACCGGATAGAGCGCACCCGCTGACGCTGCCGCGCGAAAATGATAATCCTCGCCCCCCACCCGCTTCGAGCGCGTAAGTCCTCCGGTGCAGAACAGGATTCGCGTGAGCGCCTCAATCCCGACCGCCGCATCCGTCGAAAGCGCTGGATTCGCGCCGATCGCCTCGAGCGTGGGAATCGCGGAAAGTTCTAGCTCGCGCGGCAATGCCAAGGCGCCGGCGTCAGGGTAGATTTTGTAAGCCGCAGGCCGAATATCCCAATCCAGATAATGCGGCGACGACCGTACGCTCGTGTACGAGTGCTTGGTGACTTCGTGGTAAACCCGAGCCGCCTCGATATATCTGTTGGCCACTCCTTTGCCTCACTTCCGCCCTTACTGTGATCGGAGTGTATATCGTTCCGGGTCTCTTTTCCTGTGCGGTAAGCGGTCAGGCATTAGGTTTCGCCATCGTCATCCTCACCGTCGCCGGGCGATCTCTCCGTCGCTGCGCGACAGGTGATCAGCGATTGACGATTGAGCATTTTGTATGCGCAGGGGCGGTCGCCGCACGCTGCGAGAATCTCCACGCGCGCGTCGGCCGGCGCTTTCGCCGCACCGGCGCTGTTCAGTTGCTCAGCACGATTCCATATGGGCCCGGGTTCGAGGCCGTGTCGGACTTGATGTCATTAACGGAGGGACAGATCCCGCCGGTGGTGCACAGGGTTGAACTAACGGGATACTGGCTGATCGTCCCGTCCTGGATATTGGTCGAATATGCGAACTGCGTCTGCGGATCGACGACGATGCTCACCGGCCCGTTGACTGGGTTCACAGTGTTAACCGTCAGCAGCGTATTGCCGCTTACCGTGTAGGAAGTGATAGAACCCGTTCCCAGCGCGCCGGTGCCGTTATTGGCCGACAGCGCGATGCTGGTTCCCACCCATGCGGTTCCGATCGCTGCCTGGCTGGCGGGTGTGCCAGGCGTAAATCCAGTCAGGGCTCCGGTGCCGGTGCTCGGGGCGAAGAACAACGAGAGCAATGTGGTGTTGGGATTGGAATCTCCTGCAAGTAGAAGAGCGCCAGTGCCGCTGACAGTGGTAAAC
Source organism: Deltaproteobacteria bacterium (assembly GCA_021799555.1). GTDB lineage: Bacteria > Desulfobacterota > Binatia > Binatales > Binataceae > JBARDN01. The sequence goes on from JAJZAG010000003.1 coordinate 26,542, forward strand.
ACTGGACTAAGCGCCAGGCCGGCAGGGTTTCCTCCGTACGATCCCTGGCTGTTAATCGGCGACAAGGGACTTAGATTCGACAATGCTCCCGTCTTTGAGTTGAAACCCAGAGAGTAGATCAGACCCGCCGCATTATCGGACACGTACAGGACCGTTCCCGTCGAGTTTATCGCCATCCCGAACGGAGCACGGAACCCGGTCGCCGTCACCGCACTGCCGAGCGGCCCCGCCGGCTGGATCGGGTATGCGCTCACAGTTCCGTTGCCGGAATTCGTAACAAACAACCACTGCGGCGTTCCCGACGACGTCGATAACGTCAGCACTTGGATCGGCGCAGTCTTGGGACCATTCGGAACCGACGGCGGCGTCATCGGGGTGAGCGTGCCGTCCGAGGCTACGGTGTATTGATAGATATTGCCGTCCTGCGAATTGCACGCGTAAAGGAACTGATTGTTTTGCGTGATCGCGATTCCGAGCGGACCGCCGCCGCTGCCCGTGGCTCCGGCCGCGATCCGGGTGTTGTACTTGAGTATCCCGGTCGTGATGTTGCGCTTGAACTCGCTGATATAGCCGCTGTTGCGATTGGTGACGAAGGCGTATCCGCCATTGGTCGCGGTCGAGGTCGAAGTTGGCGAAGCCGAACCGGAACTTGAAGACGTGGCCGAGTAGAGACCTTTGCCGCACGACACGACGCCGAGAGCGCCAGCCAGTAATAAGATTGGGGGCAGAAACGCGAGCGACCTCGCCAGATATCGCAAAATTGACACGGATATTCCTCTGTCAGCACCCGCTTCGGGGCAAGTCTACATGCAAACGCGAATCGCCCGACATTTGCAACCCCCGCGAAGTCGCGCATTGCTTGCGAAGCCAAACGCCTAGGCGAAATTAACAGCCGCACTGCGTCGCCTGATCGAGGACGGTTTGCGTGTACTTGAGCACCGGCGAAACCCGCCAGGCTCAAGGCCGCTGCTGATCATGCTGGGATCCCTGATCGTCGAGTCGTGATCGCCCCAACGCTCGAAGACGGTGCCGGGCGCCGGTGTCGGCGTTCGAGACGGTGTCGGTGTCGCGCTCACGATCCCCGTTACAGTTGGTGGCGGCCATGGGCGCGGCCCGGTAAACGCGGCGCCGCTATAGAGAAAATTTTGGTTACCCAAGTATCCGGGTTCGCCTCCGGCCTGAAATCCGTGCCACGCCTTCCAATTCAATTTCGGCGGAAGATACGGGGAAACCCCGGGTAGTATCAAATATGTCGAGGTCCTGATCGGCCGTGATCCGCGTTTAAATATTGAAAGCACCTCCGGAGCCGCTCGCAACGTGGATGCTCTCCCGGGTCTGATCCGGCAGGTCGCCGATCAAGTAGAGATTCTGCGCGTCCGATTATTGTGCAGCGGTGAACGATGCCAGTAAGTAGTAAAGACCGTTTGCAGGGATGGAGCACGATCTGAGTATCGGTGAGAATCGGGTGATAGCTGCTACTCGCAATCGAGCAGGCAGGGTCTGCCCATTGGCGCCCGGTTTCCCGCTCCAAAACTGGTAGAGCGATTCGGGGCCGCCGCCTTGTATGTTTCCCGATTTGTCGAAAACCCAAAGGCCTTGGTTCAACATCTCGACGTTTTCCAGCGATGAAACATCAGCCGCTACGTCGAGCGGCGCGGTCGCCGGAACGACGTTTTGGGCAGGCGAGGGCTGCGTGCACCCTGACCCGCCGCCTGGGAACGATTGCCCCTGAACAACGGGACTAGGATCGCTCGGAGCTTGAGACTGCGGGGAAGGCGTGCCGGGCGGTGGCGGGGGGGGATTGCAACTGCGGCACGGGCGAAATTGCGGGGGGAACCGGACCGTGCGGAACGTCGGGCGGTCTGAAACCTAGCGATAGATTTGCGCAATCGATGAAATCTCGGCGACTATAGCTGGGCGCGGGGAGATTTTTGCGCTGTGCCGGGCTCATATTGCCTCGGTGTTGCAGGTCAGCGAATATGTCGACGCAGTGCTGTCGCAGGGCGGTCCACTCGCCTTGAGTTCCCGGCCAATTCGATGGCTTCTGCTCCGGTATCCAAGTGAACGTGCCCGGCGGCAGCGGCGTTAGCGCGGCGACTGGCGTTTGCGCGCCAGCGAAGCCCGCAGTGAGCACCAATAAGGCAGTGGTCAGCCCGGCAGCTAGCCTTGTTCCGAATCGCATGGGCCTCCACCCGGAAGAATTCTCACAATGATTGGCAAATGCCGCCTATCTGTTACTCCGATATCAACTCGTCGGACAACACCCCTTCAGTGGTGGGGAGCGTTCGCGGGCGTCTGCGAGAAACCTTAGACGGTCGGCCTTGATGTGCGAGCGGCTCCGAGACGTTCTGGCTTTTGCCCAGATTCCTCGCCCCTCGCCGCGCTTGACTTTTGCGCGGACGCGGCGCGAAACGATGCGTATGCGCTCTGCGCGATTTGTCATCCGGCGCGCCCGCGCGGGCGACGCGTCCGCGATCGCCGAGGTTTATATCGCCGCGCGGCGCGGCGCCGCGCGCTATTTTCCGACCGTTCACAGCGACGACGAGATTCGCGGATGGATCACGTCGCACGTCGTCCCGAATCTCGAGGGGTGGGTCGCGGAAGGCACCGAACCAGATCCGGGAGCGATCATCGCGATGATGGCGCTCGACGGCGCGATGCTCGAGCAACTCTACGTCGCACCCGCGTGGCAGGGTCGCGGAGTCGGTAACAGATTGCTCGCGCTCGCGATGCGCGAGCGGCCGGCGGGCTTGCGCCTGTGGACGTTTCAGGCGAACACACCGGCGCGGCGCTTCTATGAAGCGCGGGGTTTTCGCGCGGTTGAATTTACCGACGGCGCGCGCAATGAAGAGCGCGCGCCCGACGTGCTTTATGAATGTAAGGGAAAAGAGGAAACAATTAAAACAATCGACAGATTTCACTGATTGGCACGGATTTCAAAAGCGAAATCTTTTATCCGTGAAATCCGCGTAATCTGTGGATTCTCGTGTCTTTCAACACGGCTGAACGATTTCATGCGAGGAGAACGCTGATGGCATCAATCGATTTCAAAAAAATTCCGCGCTTCAAAGACCTGCCGGTGAAGAAAGGCGCTCCCGCCGAATCATCGTGGGGCGTCTTCGGCGACGATGATGAATTCGGGTGCCTCAATTTCCTGACGCCCGAGGGCGTCATCGAAGCTGCGCGCCTGGTGCAAAAGGGGCGCGTGTTCCGGCTCGATACTCCGATCAATTACGCCAAGCCCCCGCTTTTCAATCGTCAACCAGCCAAACATACGATCCTCAGCTTCGAGCAATACGGATTGCTCGGCCACGACGACTCGCTCGACAACTACAATACTCAGGAGGGCAGTCAGTGGGATGGGCTGGCGCACATCGGCCATATCCGGCATCGCGCATTCTACAACGGCGTCAAAGACGACCAGGTTAAAGACGGTCCCGGCGGTAAACTGAGTATTCACAAATGGGCAAATCGCGTCGTCGGACGCGGCGTGCTTATCGACGTGCGCAAATTCACGCAGGCTAAAGGCCGTCCACTCGATCCGCTTACTTCCGCGACTTACAAGGTCGCGGACTTGAAGGACGCGCTCGGCGCGCAGAACACCGATCTCAAGCCGGGATCGATCCTGCTGGTGCGCACAGGATGGCTCGGCGCGTATCTCGCCGCGTCGGCCGAGCAGAAGAAGGCGATGGCGCCGCTCGAAGCGCTCAAGTCGTGCGGAATCGAAGCGACGAGCGGATTTGCCGAATGGCTATGGGATAATCGCGTCGCCGCGATTGGCACCGACTGTCCCGCGGTCGAGCAATGGCCGTGGGACTTCAAAGATGAAGGCGCACTGCACTATCGGGCGCTTTCGATGCTGGGGCTGCCGCTCGGCGAGCAGTTCGTGCTCGACGAGCTTGCGTCCGATTGCGCGGCTGATGGCCGCTACGAATTCATGGTCGTCTCGGCGCCGATGAATCTCGAGGGCGGGATCGCGTCGCCGCCCAACGCGGTCGCGATCAAATAACAGAGCAACCGCGGATTACACAGATTTCACGGATAAATTATGTTTGTCTGGAAATCTGTGTAAATCGGTGAAATCCGCGGTTACTCTTAGATCGTGCAGGCGAGGGTCTCGGCGACCGCGCGGATCGCCCTTTCCATCATGGCGAGCGCCATGCTCGGCGCGTTCGGATGACGTGCGCTCTGGCGCGCGTCGTAGGGCAGATGGATAAAGCCGACCGGCATGGCCGAGCGTCGGCGCGTCAGATGCAGGCTCGCATACATCAGGGCGTTGCACGCGTATGCGCCCGCACTCAGCGATACCTGCGCCGGAATTTCGCGGCGGCGCAGTTCGCGGATCAGAGTGGGAATCGGAAGCCGCGCGAAATAAGCCTCGGGAGCGCCCGCGATTAGCGGCTTGGCGCTTGCGCCGACGCCGTCATCCGCGGCGGTATTCTCATCGGCAAGATTGATCGCGACTTTTTCAATCGAAATTGCGGTCCTGCCTCCCGCCTGGCCGAGTCCCAGAATCGCACGCGGTCGATAGCGCACGATCGCCGCGTTGATTCGCCGCACCGCCGCCGCGCATCCGACCGGCACCTTTACCGATTTGACTTTCAGCCCGCCGATCTCCTCGCCGTCGAGGCGCAGGGCGATTTCCCACGACGGATTTATTCGCTCGCCGCCAAACGCCGCGAATCCGGTCACGAGAAATATCCGCGATTGCGCCATCGCGCGCCGCTACTCCTTGCGCACCGGATGCTCGATCGGCAGGTCGTCGCGATTACCCCATTCCGCCCACGAACCCCAGTAATTGCGCACGTTCGGAAATCCGGCGAGCCTCAGCGCAAGCCACGCGTGCGCCGCGCGATAGCCGCCCTGGCAATACGGAATAATCTCGGTGTCGGCGCGCAGCCCGATCGCCTCGTACTCGGCGCGCAGCTCATCGGGAGTTTTGAATTTTCCGTCGGGAGTGTTCGCCTCGGTCCAATCGCGATGCGCCGCGCCGGGAATCGCGCCGCCGTGGCGGGCGCGGACGCGTTCGGAGTAATACTCGGCGTCGGAGCGGACATCGAATACGCTCACATCGCCGCGTCCGAGTCGTTCGACGATATATTCAGCCGACGCTCCGACTTCTTCGCGCGGCGCGGTGGAAAATCGCGCCGGCCTGATCGCGGGCGCCGCGGTCGAGAGCTTTTGATTCACGAGCGCGCGAATGCCGCCGTCGAGCACCCGCGCCCGCCGATGCCCCATCCATTCGAGCAGCCACAAAACTCGCGTCGCCCGCATCCCTGAATCGTTTTCATAGCAGATGACGGTTTCCTTGCCGGTCAGACCGAGCGCCGAGAATATCCACTCGAGTTGCGCGCGGAATTCCGCGGTGCCGCGCGGTCCCGTGTCATAATAGTGAAATGGGAACGGGTCCAAGTGACGCGCACCTTTTAGATGTCCGCCCCAATAGTCGTCGGATGCGCGCGTGTCGATAAGAACGACGCTCTCGTCGTCGCGATGCGCGTGGAGCCACTTCGCATCGACGATCGGTTTCGGCTGCGTCCGGGATAATCCCATCGCGTAGTCCTTTCGCGGCGCGGGTCGCCGCAAAACCTCTTTGCTCAGGCGCCCGTTCCGACCGCATCGCTAATAGAGCTAAAACCCTCGCGCTTGAGCAAGGCGACAAGACCGCGCTTGATCTCGGCGGCGACTCCGGGACCTTCGTAGATGAGTCCGGTATATAGCTCGACTAGGCTTGCGCCCGCGCGGATATGCTCCCACGCATCGTCGGCGCTCGCGACGCCGCCGACGCCGATGATCGTTAGCTGGCCGGAGGTGTACCGGCGGATTGCGCGGATAATCTCTCGCGCGCGTCCGCGCAGCGGTGCTCCGCTCAGTCCGCCGCCGTGCGCCGAGCTTATTCCGATCGCTTCGCGGGCGATCGTCGTGTTGACCGCGACAATTCCATCGAGCTTCAACTCGAGCGCGGTGTCGCAGATGCGGCGCAGATCGTCGAGTTCGAGATCGGGTGCGACTTTGATCAATGCCGGTGGCCGCTGCGCGAGGTTCCCCATCGCGGCCGCGATCGCGCCGAATATCTCGCGCATCCGCTCGGGCGATTGCCAGTTGCGCAACCCGGGAGTATTCGGCGAGCTGACATTGATCACGATAAAATCCGCAAGCGAACCCATCCGCCGCACGAGCGTCGCGTAATCTCCCGCGACGCGCTCGACCGGCGTCTCCTTGTTCGGGCCGAGATTGATTCCGAGCCGAATCGCGATGCCGCGCGATCGCATCCGCTCGATTCGCCGCGCGACGTTATCCATCCCATCGCTCGGAAAGCCTAACCTGTTGATAAGTGCACGGTCGGCCGGCAGCCGGAACACTCGCGGGCGCGGATTTCCCCGCTGCGGCTCGGGGGTGACGGTCCCCAGCTCGACAAACCCGAAACCAAGGCCCTGCCACGCGCCAACGGCGACGGCGTCTTTGTCCATCCCGGCGGCAAGTCCGACCGGGTTTCGGAATTCACGGCCCCACAGCCTGAGGCCCAGTTCGGGCGGGTCTGCGGGAGGCGGCATGAGCGGCCACGTCGAAAGGAGCGAAAGCGTCATGCGATGCGCCGTTTCGGCGTCGCACTGAAACAGGGCGGGACGGACGAGTTTGTACAGTTCAGAGAGCATCGGTGGCGCCCACACCGCAATCTTGCAGTCCGGGCGTCACCGCGCAAATCATCGGGTTCTGGATATCCGTCGCGGCGCCGGATGCATTGCGGCGCGCGGATCGAATATGATCGGAAGCGAAACGGCCGAGCCGAACATTTTTCGGAGGCGGGCGAAAGAGAATTGAGCAATCAGGCAAAGATGGAGGTCAAGCTTGTCGATTACGCGCAGCTTCCTCTCGAGAAGCTCTACGCCGCGTTCCGCACCTGCTATTCGTCGGACACGCCAATCGAAGTCTGGGAAAAAATCAGGGCCGAGAAGATCAGCCATGACACGATCCGGAAATTTATCGGCGAACGGCTGAAAACCGGACACGCTTCGCCCCTCGAGCAAGTCGTCTTCTGGTTCGGCATATCGGGCGTGTCGCGCTCGCTGTCGCATCAGTTCGTGCGCCATCGGATCGGGATCAGCTTCGAACAGCAAAGCCAGCGCTATGTGAAATTCAAGCAGGACCGCATGGCGTACGTGCTGCCGCAATCGTGGCAGCGGGCCAAGCTCGACGGCGAGTACGAAGAGTTGCTCGGCCGCGTCTCGGAGCTGTACGCCAAAGCGCTAAAGGCCGGTATACCGGCTGAGGATGCGCGCTTCGTGCTGCCTAACGCGGCGCCGACGAACTTTCATGTGATGGTGAATTTCGCCGAGATGCTCCACATCTGCGACTTGCGCCTGTGCGTGCGCGCGCAGTGGGAGATTCGGCGGATGGTCGCAATGATGCGCGCGGAGATCAAACGCGTACTGCCGGAAATCGCGGTCTTTCTGCAGCCCAAGTGCGGAGAAAACCGGATGGGCTATTGCGACGAATCGCTCGAAGACTGGGCCAAGTGTCCGCTCGGCAAGGTGCGCCCGCACAAATCCGCGCTCTTCGAGATGTACGAGAAATACGGAACGCGCAAATCCGAGGCGTTAACCGAGGCCGAGTTCAAAGCCGTCGAAGAAAAAGAAATCCTGTAGCTTCCCGATCGTGAAAAAGCGGTCATGGCGCCGGTGAATGAAAATTCCGATCTCGACCGCGCGATTGCGGCGTTTAATCGCGGCGCGTACTTCGATGCCGCCGAGATGTTCGAGAATTCGCTGCGCAATATCGACGCCGAGTTGAAGAGCATCGCCAACGCCCTCAATCAAATCGCGGCCGCGCTGCATCTGCGCTTCGAGCGGGGAGGCCGCCAGGCGGCGATCAACCTCATGTCGCAGGCGATGATCGCGCTCGATGATCTGAGGCCCGAGCGCGGCGGAATCGATATCGAGCGGCTCTACGATGAGATCTCCGCGATGGTCGATGAAATTCGTGCGGCCCCGCGCGACGAACGCGACGGCCTCAAGCATCGCGCCCGGATCTTCCTCGAACGCCGGCGCGCGCCGAAAATTCAACGGATCAAGCCCGCGCGGAAGTAAGCGCGCGGCTGGGGGGATTCTCGATGCGCGCGGTGAGGTCTCCGGTCGTCCAGATAGCGGCGCTCCAAGCGGAAATTCGACGATGCACCCGATGCGCGGCACTGGTGCGTTGCCGCTCATGCGTGGTGCCGGGTGACGGCGACGCTCCCGCGCGGATCGCGTTCGTCGGAATCGCGCCCGGACGCCGCGGCGGTGACCGTACCGGGATTCCTTTCAGCGGCGACCGCTCGGGCGATTTACTGCGCCGGATGATCGCGCGCGCCGGCCTCGAAAGCGTTTTCATCACCAACCTGGTGCGATGCAATCCGCGCGACGCGCGTGGGCGCAACCGCGATCCCCGTCCACGTGAAATCGCGAACTGCCGCGAGCACCTCGAGCGCGAGCTCGCGATCGTGCGCGCGCACATCATCGTCTGCCTCGGGCGGCTCGCGTGGCGCGAGCTTGCCGGCCGCGGCGTGGAATTCGCGCCAGGCCGCGCCTGCGAATCGAAATTCCGCGATGCGATTCTTTATGCGATGTACCATCCGGCGTACATAAATCGCGGCGCATGTTCCGAGCGCGAGTATCTGCGCGCTTTCCGGCGCTTGGCGCGGTTGACCGCCGGAACGCGCGTTGCCCGCGAATTGACTGACGCCGCCGCGCCCGCGATGCTGACTTGATAACGGACCGCAGGTCATGGATATCACCGAGGATTTCGTAGCGAAGGGGCTCGCACGCGCGCAGTACATCACCAATCAGCGCGTCACGACCGCGGTGTTTCTCGCCCTCGCGCTCGAAAAGCCGGTGCTGATCGAAGGTCCCGCCGGCGCCGGCAAAACCGAAGTAGCCAAGGCGATCGCCGCGATGTTGCCGACCGAACTCGTGCGGCTGCAATGCTACGAGGGACTGGATGAAGCGCGCGCGCTCTACGAATGGAATTATCAAAAGCAGCTCCTTCGCATGCAGGCCGACGAGGCGCAGGGCGCGCGTTGGCAGGACCTCTCCGAGCATATTTTTTCGCATGAGTATCTGCTTGAACGCCCGCTGCTTAAAGCGATCACCTCGCCGCGCCGCGTGGTTTTGTTGATCGACGAAATCGACAAGGCTGACGAGGAGTTTGAGGCCTTCCTGCTCGAAATGCTGTCCGATTTCCAGGTGAGCATCCCGGAGCTCGGCACGATGCGTGCGCATGAGCGGCCGGTCGTGGTGCTGACCTCGAATCGCGCGCGGGAGATCTCGGAGGCGCTGCGCCGGCGATGCCTTCATCTGTTCATCGATTTTCCTGGAATCGAGCAGGAGCGCAAAATTATCGCGCTGAAGGTGCCGGATCTTGACGAACGACTCGCGGCCGAAGCCGCGCGCTTCGTAGCCGCCGTGCGCAAGCTCGGATTGCGCAAGCCGCCGTCGATCGCGGAGACGCTCGATTGGTGCCGCGCGCTCGTCCGCCTCGAGATCAAAGAACTCGACTCCGACGCGATCCGTACCGCACTCGGCGTCCTCCTCAAGTACGAGGACGATCGCGCAAGGGTTGAGTCAAAGGCGTCGTCACTGGCGGCGCGCCAGCCGTGACTTCGCTGCGCGATCAGATCATCGCGTTGATCGCCGCGCTTCGCGCGCAGCGGGTCCGCATCTCGGTCGCCGAATCGATCGACGCGATGCGCGCGGTCGCCGCCGCCGGATTCGGGCGCGACTCGATGCGCGAGGCGCTCGCGGCGGCGCTCGTAAAGGACGAAGCAGACCGGCCCGCATTTGACGAAGCGTTCATGCGTTTCTTCGCCGCGCCGCCTTCTGGCCCGATACGCGGCGCGCATCCAAAGCATCGCGGGCAACTCGATTCCGCGGCCGGCGGCCGCGGCCGCCCGGGCGAGCATCCAAGTCAAACCACAACTCCGCGCGGAAAGCCGCAACCCGAACGCGCCGGCACGAAAAGCGCCCCGCGCGATCAGCACGCCCGTGGCGACTCTGGCGGGCGCGAACGCACCGACGAAGAAACTCGTCCGCGTGGCGGCGATGTGCAATCCCAGGAGAGTTCGGCGCAGGCGCCACCGGCGGAAAATCACGGCGCGGCAGAAATTGGAATCGAGGCGGGACGCGCCGCGCGGATTCGCACGATCGAGCGTACTCCGTTCGCCGCCTATACCGAGCTCGAATACGAACAGGCGCGCGACGCGCTCGCGATTCTCAAGCGCCGCTTTCGCGCCCGGCTTGGGCGGCGGTTAAAGATTGCGGCGGCCGGGCGAATCGATTTTCGGCGCACGATTCGCGCGGCGACGCAGCACGGCGGCGTGCTCACCGATCTGCGCTTTCGCGCGCGCCGTCCGCGGCACATCGACCTGACGATTCTCGCCGATATCTCCGGGTCGGTGCGCTACGCGGCGGAGCTGATGCTCGAGCTGATCGCGGGCGCGCGGGAAAACTTTCATCGCGTTCGGAGCTTCGTCTACATCGACCGGCTCGCCGAAGCCGGGTTCGAGGGACGCCATCTGATCACCGAGACCGCGCTCGATCCATTTGGGCGCTCGGATTTTGGCCGGGTGCTTGGCGAGGCCTGGGATCGACGCGCGGAGCTTTTCGGCCGGCAGACGGTTGTGGTCATCCTCGGTGACGGGCGAAACAACCGGCGCCCGGCGCGCGCCGATCTGCTGCGCGAGATCGCGCGCCACTGCCGCGCCGTTCTATGGTTGAATCCCGAGGATCCCGCGCGCTGGGGAACCGGCGATAGCGCGATCGCGCAATACACCAAAGAGGTTCGCGCACACGTGGCCGCGGGCAATCTGCGCGAACTCGAACGCGGCCTGCTCGAGGTCGCGTAGCTAAAAATCCAGCAACTCGCGCATCCGCTCGAGGACACGATGCGCGCGTGTCATCTTTCCGTCGGGGGTGTGCTCGACGTGCAGCGCTTTTTCGCGGTCGATTTGGCGCTGCGCGACGATCTCGCTGATCGCACCGGCGGCTTTCGGATGCTCGCGGAACAGCCGCGCGAACCCTTCGCGATCCATCTCGAACACTTCAATATCGGTGACAGCCTTGACTGTCGCCGTGCGTGGTTCGCCGCTGAACAGTGCGCCTTCGCCATAGATCTGCGCCGGACCGCCGTACGCCAGATGGCGCTCGGAGCCGTCGCTTGCGGTGCCGCTTATCTCGACGGTGCCACGCCGGACTATGTACATCGTCTCGCCCGGCTCTCCCTGGCGCATCAGGACTTCGCCGGCGCCGAACTGATGCACCTGCACCGTGGGTACGAGGAAACGCAGGTCCGAGTCAGACAGTTCGGCGAGGAACGGCACTTTGCGCAACTCGGCGACGATTTCGGATTCGTACTCGGCCTCGCCGGTGCGCGCGCGCCGTTCGCGGCGCAGCTCGAGGGTCCGCATCGGGTAGGGTATGTCGATCCGGTTGCGCCGTAAGGTGTACCACAGGTTCGACACGACCTCGGAGTGAACCCGCTCCTGGAGCGCATAGTCATCGATCCAGTATTTGACCCGGTAGCGGATCGCGCTGTCGCCGTACTCCCAGGGCATCACCTCCGGAGCCGGCTCGCGCGCGACGTGCGGGACATCGTGCAGCATCCTGATCAGCACCTCGCGCACCCGATTAGGCGGGACGTCGTAGGAGATGCCGACGGAAATTTCGTCGCCGGTCACGCCGCCGAAGTTCACCAGCACATCCTTGCTGACCAATGAGTTCGGAACCTCCAGCCGCTCGCCTGAGCGCGTAACCACCGTCGTTGATCTCCATCCGATTCCGCGCACCCGGCCAATAAAGTTTCCAGCGCGCACCCAATCGCCCGGCTCGAACGGTTTGCCAAGCTGAAGCATCAACCCGCTGAACACGTTGCTTAGTGACTCCTGGAGCGCAAGTCCGACCACCGCCGCGACCACCGTGGTCGTGGTCAGGATTGATAGCGGCTGAAATCCGAAGTCGGTATACAACACGACGCCCGCGACGACGGCCCACAGAACGAACATCACGAGGTCTTTGAAGATGGTCGAAAAGTGCGCGCGTCCGCGCCGCGTCAATCCGTCGATCGCTTCGAGAATCAGCCGGATGATCCCGAATAGGAACACGACCAGGGCTGCCGCTGCGACCTTTTCGGCGATAGCCGCGGTACCGATCGTC
>JAJZAG010000120.1 GCA_021799555.1 Deltaproteobacteria bacterium
GGGGCGGTGCCGTATTACGGCGACTTTCTGGGCAAGCTGCGCCGGGACAACAACTGGTTTTTCCTCGCGGCGACCAACTGGGTGATGAACGGGCAGCTTACGACGACCAACGTCTTCCAGTGGGACGTTGACGACAAGTGCGGCGCGGTGACCACGACCAACGTGTACCGCTATTCGCGCAACGTTCTGTTCGGAGTGAACTCCTCATGGTTCCTGGGCCAATCGGGCCGCTATACGGATCCATTCCTGTACAGCCGCTCGCAGGTCGAGAGCTTGCTCGAATTTACAATGACCTACGAAATCTAATTCTCGAACGTGGACGCAAAGGGCGGCTGTGGCGTATGCTACAGCCGCCTTTGTTTTGGTGCGCCCGCAAATCCGGGCCCGCCTGAGCGGGGGAGCATCAGCGGCGTCAAGGGAGAGTGGCGGTGTCGGCGGAATCGAATTGGTACCTGATTCGCACCAAAATCGGCAAAGAACGATGGGTCCGCGATCAATTGAAAACGACGGTGACGGAGGTGTTTCTCCCGATGCTGCGTGCGAAGGCTCCGCGATGGGGCCGCATGGCGATGGGCGTGGGTCCGCTCTTTCCATGCTACCTGTTCGCGCGCTTCGATCTGGAAGCGCGCTATTTCGACGTCAAGTACATGGCGGGAGTACGCGGAATCGTTTCGGCCGGCGTCGATCCGATCGCGGTGCCTGACGCGATCGTCGCGGAGATCCGCCGCCGCGGCGTCGATGATGTCGTCGAGATCGTCGAGCCGCCACTCGACGCCGGACAGCGCGTCACGATCGTCGAGGGGCCGTTTCGCGGCTTCGAGGCGATTTTCGATCGCTATCTTTCCGGCGCCGAACGCGTCGCGATATTGCTGAGCGCGGTCGAGGCAAACGGCTTGCGCGTAGTCCTGCCGGCGGGCGCGGTCGCCAGATCCAGGTAGGCTTCTTAAGCTGGCGATGAACGGAGAGCGCGGCCGCCGGACTCCGGCGTTCGTTGCGGCGCTGATTGCGGGCGCGATTATTCTTGCCGCCGTCGCGGGATGCGCGGGTTCTAATTCTCCCTACGTTCTTTCGAGCTGGTTCGATCTCGGCAAACCCAACCTGACCTCGTTTCTGGGCGTGCGCTTCGGATCGTCGCTCGACCGCGTGCGCGAGGAGCTGCCCGACGGGGATTTCGAGACCAGTCCGTACGGCGCCAACGCGTGGCGCGTCGAAAATATCGAGGCGGGCGGAGTGCGCTACCGCAAAGTTGTCTTCGAGTTCACCGACAACATGGGGATGCAGCTTGCGATCGCCGAGTTCGCTCCTGAAGCCGGCGCAACCGTGCTCGCGCAGTTGAAGCGCGCGCTCGGTGAACCGACCGCACTCAGACCGGGCGCGGGCACGCCGGGGTCAGAGCGCTACACGCCAAATCCGGCGCTGAGGCCGCTTCTACCGCTCTCGCGGAAATCCATCACCCCGCACGCGATTACCTTCGAACGGTGGGGCGCGAATATAGGCCAAATGAGAGACCGAATGGCAACAAGCTGACCGTCTCCGCGCCGCGCCTTGCCTCGCCATTTCACGATTTCGCCCCGGACCATTTGGCGCCGGATCTCATCGGCATTGGGCGGGCGGTGGAGCCGCCCGATGATGAAGTCCAGCGCGGATCGCCCGACGATCTCGCTGCGCTCGCGGGCGAGCAGCCTAGCCATGGCCGAGTTGCAGGAAATCACCTTGAGATCGAGCGTTAGCGCCGCGACGGGAATGGGTGCGTATTCCGCGGCGCTCCCGATCGCCTCTCCGTAGGAAAGGAGCGTGCCTGAACCGCCGAAGCCGACCCTGCCGATTATCGGGTGCCGGTCGCCCTCAAGGCTTAATGCGATTCTCTCGAGGGCCGGGCTCGCGTCGCCCAGCTTGGTGATCGGAACGATCATGTGCGAGATCGCGTCATGAATGAGCGCCAGAATCATCTCCGGCGTGGCGCGGTCCGAAAGGCGACGGAACGAGGGAGACCGGAACGCGGTCAGGGACGGTTGCGGGGCTGGGGGCTCTGTCGGATTCTGGGCGGTTCGTCGCTTGCTCACTTCTCTTCCCCTTTTGGCCAGCTATGAGGCCGGTTTTCGTCCACGCACGTCGGCTTGGGGCGCCGCGTGTTTAATAGCGGCTCCTACGCCAACTTGCACAACTAGCAACCTTGCTCACATTCCGTTCATATAAAAAACGGTTTGTCAACAAATATCCCGAGGGGCCAAAAAATTCGTCGGAATTTGACGCAGCCCGACGCCTGGCTAGGTTCAGCGCGCGCGCGCGCGGCGGAGCACGTTCAGAATGAAAATGAAATCCTCCCTCGACCGGGCGCTGCCGAGCAGAGCTACCCGCGAAAGGTCAGAAAGCTCCGCGGGGCTGATATTGTAGTCCCTAATGGTTTCGGCATCCTTCACGAAGCCCTCCCACGCTGCCCTCTTGCTGGAGGCCGTTACGGCCGAACCTCTCCTGTATACCTGCATGTTTGGCTACCTCCTTGCTTAGCATTAAATTGCGACAAATTGTTCGCCGTATTTTGATACATTTTGTTTTAATTTGCAATATGCGGCAAGGGGCGGCGACGGGAGCGCCAGGCTGCTGAGGCCGCGCGTTAGGAATCAGGCGCCGCCCCGCCCCGGCTTGGCCCCTTTTGTCTCCCCCGTGGGGCGCCCGGCGGCGGGCGGGACGCGGCGCGCGCGGCCCGCAGCCACCACCCCGAGCTCGAGGTACACGACTGCGGCGGCGGTCGTCAGGTAGACGGTATAGGCCAACGCGGGGTGCGACCGCAGAAACGCAATCGCGGCAAGAGCTGCCCGCACCGACCGGCGCCCCTACGAGCGCAGCGCGGCTGCGGGCGGTCTCGCGGCCGACGCTGAGCCGTCGGGTACTAGCGCGGTCTTCGCGCGCGTCCACTGCTCGAGTTGTTCGGCGTTGAAGCGCCAACGACACCCAATCTTGAAGCAAGGAAGCTCCCTGCGCTTGATCATCCGGTGAACGGTCGTGATGCTGACGCGCAGGAAGCGAGCCGCCTCCACTACATTCAGCAGGACAGGTCTGCCCGTGTGCGTTTGGCTCTTCAATTTTATCTTTCCTTGACCTTAGACGCGGTTTCGCACTGGGAGGCAGTCATATCATACGCCTCGCATCCTTGCCAAGCCGGAAGGTCACGGGGGAGCGGCGAAGCGAGGAGAGCCCCAATCGCCATCCCCTCCGGCATCGCGCTTGCTGACGCCCTCGAGCATGAGCGCCCGCTGTCCGCGGGCCACGCGGGATTGACGTTCGCCCGCGCCGGGAGGGGCGATAGGCACGCAAATGTCCGGCGCGAGACAGTTAATGCGTTACTTTAACTCAGATGCGAAAACCCTTGGGCGCGTGAGGGCAGAGCTGCTCTATGCCACGTTTGTTCATGGCTGAACAGTTCAGCCTTACGCTCGTGTGCGCAATGTGTAGAATTGACGGCATGGAAGAGCAGAAACCCTCCCTCGAAGAGCCGCCACGCCGCGCGGTCCCGACGCCAGCACGGGGGACAATTTCCGAGCGCAAGCTTGCAGCCAATCGGCGCAACGCTCGGCTGTCGACCGGGCCGCGCACCCCGCGCGGCAAGGCGCGATCGGCGCAAAACTCCCGGAAGCAGGGCGTGATCGTGCGGGATCTGGTGATCCCGACGATTGAGGGCAAGGCGGCGGCGCGCCAGTTCGAACGGATGCTCGGTGCGCTGACTGCCGACCTACGCCCAGTCGGCGCGCTCGAGCGGTTGCTGACGCAGGAAATCGCGGCCTGCACCTGGCGCCTCAAGCGAACGCTCAGGTACGAAAATCGCTCAGCCTACCTCCGATCGCTGGGCTGGCAGCCGTCGAGCCCTCCCCTCGGCGCGATTCGCAGCGCGCTCTCGGGCGAGAGTCAGCAGAGGCGGCGGGACGCGAAGGACGCGGCGGCCGATCGCTCCGGCCTCAACGAGATATCGGTCGGCGAGCCCGACGACGTGAAGATGGTCGGGCGGTTCGAGAACCACCTGGCGCGCTGCCTGCACGACGCGATCGACCGCCTGGAACGGACGCAGCGCGACCGGCGGGCTGCTAGCGGCGGCGGCGCGACGGAAAATCCAAAACGAACCCACGCATCGCGCGAAATTGCCGAGCATCCGCGCGGAGGAATTCCAAAACTATGACTTCGACGGGCGCCTTTTTCTGCGGAACGAACCCATTGGTAAACACAGGGACCTCGCTGCCCAGTCTGCGCCGCGCGCGGCCGCCTTCCGGCCGCCGCGCTTCCGCAGCCGAGCGCCGCGTCGGTGGTGGTGGCAGGACAGGCGCCACCCAGTCAATCCAGCGACAATTCGTCGGGTCTGCTGATGCTCCAGCGGGTGCTCGCGCAATCCGAAGGGCAGCAGGCGCAGGGCCGGCTCGTGATTCATCTCAAGCCGCTCGACGAGCTTGCGAGTTCTCCCGACAATATCCCGATGGTCGATCAGGATATTCTCACGATTCCGCGCCGTCCCTCCGACGTGAACGTCCTGGGCGAGGTGTACAGCCCCAACGCTATCGTATGGCGCCCCGGCCTGTCGGTGCGCGACTGCCTCAATATGGCCGGCGGCCCGACTGAAGGCGCGGATCCGGATCATACGATGGTGGTGAGGGCCGACGGTTCGGTCTGGACCGAGCAGGGAATCAAGCAGAGCGAGCGTTCGACGATGTTCCCGCTGTTGCCCGTGATTTCCGGCGGGCTGATGGAATCGAAAGTCGGGCCGGGCGATACGATCTTTGTACCCGAGCAGCTCATCTACACGAGCAAGCTCCAGTACACCGCGACGATCACCAACATTATCGCACAATCGCTGATGGGACTGGCGATCATCGGGATTATGGGGGCGACGCTGTAGCTGGTTTTCGAATCGGCGATTTGCAGCGCCTGATAGACCGCGGATGCGCGGTCACAGCTCTGGTTCGCAGCCGCGCGTAGTGCAACGAAGCGGCCGGGGAGGAGCGTTTGCGGAACTGGACCGGAAGCGTGCTAGTGGCGATTACAGCCGCATCCATTGTTGCGGCCGCACCCGCATACGCGGGGTCTCGCTCAAATCGCGCAGTTGCGGATGAGCGGCCGATTTCCCGTGCGGAATACCATCTTATGATTCGCGCGGTCGCCCGGATGTATGACCTTGATCCCGCGATTCTTGCCGCTATCGCGCAAGTCGAATCGGGCCTCAATCCGCGCGCGATTTCGCCCAAAGGCGCCGAAGGCTTGATGCAGCTGATGCCTTCTACGGCGAACCGGTTCGGTGTGCTCGACCCGTTCGATCCGGTCAGTAATCTTCTGGGCGCCGCGCGCTTTCTGGCTTTCTTGCGCAGCTACCGCCCACCGCGCGACGATTCGGCGCAGAGCGCGATGACGCTTCCCGAGGTGCTCGCGGCATACAACGCGGGCGAGGGCGCCGTTGATCGCTATCGCGGAATCCCGCCGTACGCGGAGACTCAGCAGTACGTCCGGCGGGTGTTGATGGTCTATCTGTTGGGCAGCGATCGCGCTCCGCTTGCCGAGAAGTTGCGCGACAGCGCTCGTGAATCGCCCTCGGATGCAGCTGCTATCACGGGGAGGTCTTGGCGGCGCGAGGCTGCGCCTTCGCAACGCCGCGCATGGCAAGACGACGCGATGGCGCAGCTTCAGGCGATTCGAGTCGCGCGCGCCGCGCGGCTAAGCGATGAGCGCCAAAAATCCACGGGGGCGCGGACGGTCCCGCCGCAAAGCAACGCAAAGTGAGCTTCCGGCGATCAAGGCTTGCGCCGCTTTTGATGCTCGCCTGGGGTATCCTCGTCCTAGCGATCAGCCCGCTCCGCGCGGATGCGTCGACCTACGCGGTCTATATTCCGCTCGATAGCTCGATTTACCGCGAACTCGACACGCTCAACGGTCTCGGCCTGCTCGACAGCTATATCGCCTATATCAAGCCGATCTCGCGCGTCGAAGCCGCCCGGCTCACCCTCGAGGCCGAGTCGAATCTCGACGAACGCAGCGGCAGCCCGCTGGCACATCGAATTGTCCACGCCCTTCGCGCGCAATTGCGCGAGGAAATTGAGTGGCTCGAGAAAGGCACCGAAGACAATCTGCCGACAATGGTGCATCCTATCGAGCGGCTCGAGGCGCAATACGTTTACTCGAGCGGCACCCGGCGGATGCTTGCGACGGGACCCAAGTCCGGTCTGAATTTTCAGGAAGGAACCCCGCTGTTGCCTTACAACGATAACCTTCCCACCGCATCGGGTAGCAACGAAGTCGCGCGATGGGCAGGATGGACGGGGCTCGGTGGGTTTATCACCGGCTACGGCGAAGGGGCGATAGCCGGACCTCTGTCAACTAGCCTCAATTCGGCGGGGCGCGCGCAATTGCTGACCGGCGCGGCGGTCGTTTCACTTGGCGATACGGCGATTTCGTTCGGCCAGGAGGAGATGAGCTGGGGCCTCGGATGGTCGGGCCAATTGGCGCAAAGCGCCAATGCCAAGCCATTCCCCGCGCTGCGCGTGCAGAATATTCATCCCCAGCACCTGCCTTGGGTGTTCCGCTACCTCGGCCTGATGCGCTATCAAGTGGTGTTCGGGCAACTCGACGCGGACCGTATCTACGCGCGTCCGTGGATCAGCGCGCAGGTGATCAGCTTCAAGCCGCTGCCGTGGTTTGAGTGGGGAATGAACCACGCGATCATGTTCGGCGGGGTTGGCAACGACAACTACAGCGCGCTCGGGTTTCTGGGCCGCGCCACCGGACTTGCGACCGGAAACTCATCGATCGCGAATACCAACTCGCGCTTCGGGATGTACGCGAAGTTCTACGTTCCGCAGCTTCGCAATACCCAGATCTATTCCGAGATTTTAAGCGAAGACTTTTTCGAGCCGCTGGGCCATAACACGGGACTCAAGTTGCCATTCAAGTCGCCCTCATATACTTTCGGAGTCTATGCTCCGCAAGTGACATCCGACGGCCTGACCGACGCGGGAGCCGAGTACACTCTGCTCGACAGCAACTATTCGACTCATAGCGACAGTCTCTACTGGACATATCAGAACGCGCTGATGGGCGATGCGCTCGGACCCGGCGCATGGCACGTCAACGCAAAGCTTGGCCGCTGGATCGACTATGAGAACAAGCTCACTGCGGAATTTTTTTTCGAGCGACGTTCCGACGCCTCGTTCATTCCAATTACGATGGGGTTCAATAACGAAAGTGGATTTGGCGGCGCCTTTGATTTCTTCCACCTGCCCTTCGAAATCACCCCGCTTGGCGACTCGCTGGGCGAAGTTCAGGTTCGGACCGCGCTCGAGTATTGCGAAAATATCAACTACTCGACCCATAACTCGATGCGCACGATGCTGCAGTTGACCTTCGGCTTAACTCCGGCATGGTCGAGCCTCGTGTGGAATTGAGCGCGCGAAGGTTGCGAAATTATCGATGACTTCACTTCATCAAAACGGCCGTCGCGAAGCCCAAGCGGCGATCGATCCGCCGGTTGGTGCAAGCGCCGTACAAGCTCGGCTCTCGGAGGGGCAATTCGCGATCCTTGAAGCGGCGCGCGTCATCCGTCTTTTGTCCGGCCACGCATTCCTGATTCTCGCGGTCACGCTCGCGGTAGCCGCCTACGTCGGAATCCGCGACAAATTCTATTCCGTGAAATGGTACCGCGCACAGGCGGTGATCACGCCAGTATCGCCTGATTCAACGCTCGCGAGTTCGATCGGAGAAGTCGGCACGACCGGCATCGGCGGGGGTGCCGCCGGACTCGCCGAGATGCTCAACTTCGGCGGCGAGAGCGACAACGTCACAATCTCCGAACGCTACATCGCGATCATGAACAGCTACGCTTTCACGACGGATCTGATCAATCGCTATCACCTCGATCGGAAGATTGTAAGGACAACCGCCGGACATGTTCCCCACCTGTCGCCGTGGAAGATGCACGAGAAAATCGACGGACGCTTTCAGACCTACTACGATTATCGCAGCGGTAACCTGACACTATATTATATCGATCCGGATCCTGTTCAGGCCAAAGCGATTCTCGAGGATTACCTTGCGAGCTTGCGCGAGAAGGTCCGCAGCGAGGAAGTGCAGGCCGCTGCGGCGGCAGTCGCGTCACTTCAGGACGAGATTCGCGAAACGTCGGACGCGTTGTTGCAGAACCAGCTCTACGAACTCGTCGCGCGCCAAATCCAGCGCGAGAAAATCGCTCAGGTGCAGGCCGACTTCGCCTTCAAGGTGATTGAGCCGCCTGTCGTACCAGACCATTATTACGCCCCACAGGCGCGCCGCGCCGCGGAGATCGCGGGCGTGCTCACTTTCGTGCTGATGTGCGTCGGCACGCTTGCGTGGGATTTCGTCCGCCGCGCCCGCGCACAGATTGCATCTCTCGAACGTGCACCTGCTTCGCCACCGCCTGCATTGCTTGAAGCGCCACCGGTCTCCGAGCCGGATCAGGAACCGCGTACTTATGCGAAACATTGATGATCCGCAGGTGGGACCACATCAAGCCACACCGAATGCCTTGATCCATGCCCGATCCCTTTCGGGGAAGCCGCAAGCGAGACGGCCCACGCAATGATTCTGGCAGTCTTCACGGGTTTGACCGAACGCGGTGGAATTCAACAGTACGGCAAACACGCGGCGGCGGTAATTGCGATGCGTGCACGCGAGCGTGGCGAGAATTACTTGCTGCTGGGCCTGAACGATCCGCCGGGCGAGCATCAACTCGAAACCGCGGGTGTTCCGTACCGGATCACCGGTTTCGGACGCAATAAGTGGCGGATGCTGGCCGCCGCATTCCGCAACCACCACGACGCCACCGTCGTTTATCTGAATCATCCAAACTTGGCACCGCTTGGCGCTCTAATCCGCGCGCGCGGGCGGGCCGTGCGCGTTGTCGTGAGCACTTATGGCATCGACGTGTGGCATCCGCTCCCGAGCCTCTGGCGCCTCGGGCTCAAGTCCGCGGACGTAGTTACCGCTCTCGCCGAGTTCAGCGCCGCTCGGGTAGTCGATTGCCAAGGGGTCGCGAAGGGCAGAATCGCGTTGGTGCCATGCACGCTCGATCCGGAACTCTGCTCGGGTCGAGCCGGTCCGCTCCGGCCGCACGCCGGCGGCGATGGCTTGACGCTTCTGACTGTTGCACGCCTGATGCGCGAGGAACATCGCGAACAAAAGGGGATCGATTGCGTAATCCGCGCCCTTGCGGAAGTACGGAAATCCGTACCGGATGCGCATTACGTCGTGGTCGGTGACGGTGACGATCGCCCGCGCCTTGAACAACTTGCACGCGAGTTCGGCGTCGGCGGGCGCGTGACATTCACGGGAGCGCTCGGCGACGCCGAACTGCGAGATTGCTATCGAGCCTGCGATGTTTTCGTTATGCCGAGTCGCAGCGAGGGCTTCGGGATCGTATTCCTCGAGGCAATGGCGCTCGGCAAACCCGTAATCGGCGGAAATCACGGCGGTACGCCCGAAATCTGGCGCGACGGCACGGCAGGCTATCTCGTCGAGCACGGCGACGTCGCCGCACTCGCTGATCGGATCGTCCGCCTGCTCAGCGACCACACGCTACGGGCACAGATGGGCGCCGCTGGCCGCGAAATCGTGGCGAACCGCTACAGCTTCAACCATTTCTGCCGCAACTTCTCCGCCGCCCTGAACGGAGCATAGCCCCGACCATCGGCATTCCCGGCTTGCGCGGAAACAGAATCAGACGTGTGACGGGTCTGAACGCGATCAATTGGTCCGGAATCAATCGCGGATCGCTTTTCGGCCGCGTGCTGCGCATTCCACTCAAGTTGCTGCCCGCAAATTCGATCGTTCGCATCCGCCGCGGTCCCGCGAAGGGACTGCGCTGGATCGTCGGAAGCTCAACGCACGGCTGCTGGCTCGGCACTTACGAGATGGACAAGCAGCGCGCTCTCTCGCAGTTCGTGAAGCCGGGGATGACAGTATACGACATTGGCGCACAAGCCGGGTTCTACACTCTGGCTTTTGCGCGCCAAGTGGCTGATGCCGGGAGGGTTCTCGCTTTCGAACCGTGTCCTCCTGAATCGCGGTTCCTCCTCCGGCACGTGCTGATGAATCATATTGAAAATGTAACGGTCGTAGCGGCCGCCGTGAGTGATCACGCCGGGCTGTCGTC
>JAJZAG010000121.1 GCA_021799555.1 Deltaproteobacteria bacterium
GGGCTGTATGGCGAATTTAGCGCACCCGATGACCGACTCGCCCGCAACGGCCGTTATTTCTCTGTTCGCGTCGGGACGTTCGACGATCCCGAAAAAATCCGGCCCCAGATTCACCAGTTTGTCGAGGAGACGCTCACCTGGTTCGATATCGCCGACGATCTTCCGCGAATTGCCGGAAACACCCTGCCTCATCCAGACCAGAGATAGCTGATGGGCGGAATCACTTTAAGAGAGCTTCTCCGGGAAGAAATCTCTCGGGTCTGGGATATCGATCGAGGTGAAGTGATCGAAAACGTCTATCACCTTGTAAACGGTACTTTGGTCCTTCGACCGCAGTACGAGGAGATGATCGGATGGCCGTACGGCGAGGCGAAGAAGTACACGCCGATCCTGCTTGACTGCTTCGACAGCGCTGGATGGTTCTATGGCGTATTCGACGAGGGGCTACTGGTTGGCGCGGCGATCCTGGAAGGCAGATTCATTGGCAGTCGCAATGATCGGCTCCAATTGAAATTCCTGCACGTGAGCCGCTCATATCGAGGCCAGGGATTGGGCGCAAAGCTCTTCGAACTCGCCAAGGCGACGGCGCGTGAACGAGGCGCGAGGTGGTTGTACATCTCAGCGACGCCATCCGAAAACACAATCAACTTTTACATGCGCTTGGGCTGTACCATTGCCAGCGAGCCTGATCCGGAATTGTTCTTGCTCGAGCCCGAGGACATTCACTTGGACCTGGAGATCTGATGCGGGTTCATGGGATCGCGCCGATCAGCGACGAATTGGCCTCGACTCCATTTCGATCGACGCGGGTCAATAACCGTCCAATCGCACGACGCGCTGCGTGGCAACATTCGCGATCAGCGCCGAATAGCAGGGACGGAGTTCGTCGCGATCCGGCCAAACCGGCTACTCACTCCACTGACAGTCAACCAACGGAAGCCGCCTGATTATGCCCGCCCGATCCGCAACATTTGACAATTACTCACAGGCAGTAGCGGCGGGCGTCTTTAATCAGACGGCCACCGGTCTTCACCAGCCGCTGCTGCAAGCTGGTTAGCGAGCAGTGGTCCATCTCTGTGGGCAGCCCAAGCCGCCGTCATACGTGGTCGAGGTTGTAGTCGATTCCCCCTAAGCTAATCCGCACTTGTACTCATAGTGGAGGATCCTTCTCGAGCACCTGCCGTACTAGGGACGATTCGCGGCATAATCGACATATGCTGCGCCGCGGGGGACGTTTTGATCTCCTTGACCATTGTTATATCGGTACGATACGGGAGGATCTTGGGGCACGCCAAAGACTAAAGTGCCGCCGTCGCGGTTGAGATTGACCGAACTGATGGCGCGGCTGGTTTTGAGCTTGTCGACCTCATTCCACCGGCTCCCATCATTGAAAAACGCCACTACCTTCGAACCACCACTGGCCACGATGGAGTTCCCATCAGGGTTGACGGCGACCGAAAAGCCAAACAATCCTGTATCGGCTGACGTTAGGATCATGGTCTGCGGCCAACTGTTCGCGGTTGCGGCAAAAACGTATGCCGCTCCGGCAACATTATGCGCCTCGGGCGCACCAACGACGATTATGCCGCCATTCCTGCTGACGCTTACGCTTGAGCCAAACGCGTCGTGGCTGGTTCCGTCGGAGGCGCTCAGCTTCGCGGCCTGGGCCCAGCCGTTATTGGTGTTGGTAAATACATACGCCCCGCCCACTCCTGAGCTGGTCTGGTAAGCGGTCGCACCGGCGACGATCGTGTTGCCGTCGTCGCTGATGCTTACTGACTGACCGACCCAAGAGAATGGTATCGCGTCCGATCCGGTGACAGTACCGGTTCGACTCCAGCCGCCTTGCCCATTAGTATAAATGTAGACCTCGCCGGCCTGTTGCATGCCCGACGCGTTTCCGACGGCGATCGTATTACCATCACCGCTGATTGCCACACTGCTTGCACCAATGCCTTGGAACTCTGAGGTCTGAGTCCAGCCGCTTTCGGATTTGGCAAATACATACACAGTTCCGGGTTCATTTCCTCCCGTACTTCTCACGACTATGGTGCTGCCGTGACGATTTACGCTTACCGCGATTCCAAATTGCCCGCGAGTTACACCGTCGGAGGCGGTCAACTTCGCAGTCTGGCTCCAGCCCCTCGAAGTGTGGATAAAGACGTAAACTGCGCCCTGAAGGACATTGGATCCTATCTTGGCACGTGGCGCGCCGGCCACGATGGTGCTGCCGTCGCTGCTGATGCTTACAGAAGAGCCAAATTCGCCGGTAGGATCAGGATCGTTCGCGGGCGCGGTTAGCTTGGCCGCTTCAATGAACGGGTCTATCACGACGGGATAGCGCGCTCCGGTGTCGTCCACGTGCAGCCGCAGATTTTGGCCGTCCAGTTCCATCCAGGCCGCCAGTTCGCGTCCACTCGCGTCGCGTGCATTGAGTCCGGAATAATGCAGTACCGTATCGCCGTCGGCATCGCGCAAAGACAAGTTTTTGACTCGCCCAACGTCCCTGCCGGTTGAGCCCGCGACCGCCGTCAGATTTCCCCTGATAGCCAGAGCGATCGTCAGGGGCGATGAATGCGGGGCCCCAAGTTTTGGGTTACCCGCACCGCTCAACGGCCGCGCGCGTATAGTGAAGCCCTGCTCGAGCCCGGCGATCCCGTTGACATACCATTCCACCAAGGCCCCGTGATGATACTCCACCCGATTGCCGTCGCGCCGCGGCTTGGCCGCCCGCACCTTCGTAAGATGGTCGCCGTAGCCCCAGCCCTGAAACGCCAGCCGCCACTGTCCGCCGCCGGCGTCCACTCGTATCCCGTCCTGCCTGAATTCCGCTCGAAGCACCTGTTGTGGGGGGTTACGAAGCCGTGGCAGGCCGGTTGCCGCCACCCGATAGCGCGCTTCTTCGCGGCCGAGCGTGGCGGCAACGTCGGCCTGAGCCGCTACGGGCAACCCACAAAGTTGTCGTGCACAGCTTTCGGCGATCCTCGATTGTGGCTGCGATGAGGGCTGCACCAGCGATGGCTGGGCGCAGGAGCTTATTCCGCCCGTCAAATTCAATGCCAGAGCCAGACAAATCGCTAGAATCAACTTTGCTAAACTCTTCAATTAGCTCGCATCCTCATTTGCCTCGCAATTTTGGCGCTCAGGATCGCATAACCACCATTCCGCCGCAAGCACTATGCCCAAGTTGTGTCTTGCCCATCATGGGTATCGCCCGCATCTAATGGTTCTTGCGAGCATATAAGCATATAAGCGATCACAGGCGACGCCCCCGGGAGCCGCGAGGCATAGGCGTTAACCTAAGATCTGTGCTTTCCAGAGATCGCGAAGCCTGACGGGCTGCAGCTTGCGCCTCCTCTGGCCTTCGTCGAGTACCTGCAAAAGTTCGCCGCGCTTAGTCACGTTGAACAGCGCGTGCAATCCCGGTGAAAGACATAGCGCCTGACGCAACCAATGCATGAGAACTGAGGTCCAGCGCCATGATGGATGGACCATTCGCGGGAGGTTGTACGTGCTGCGCGATTCGGTTCGAGATCGATCGGATTTTCGACGTGATTTACTGCCGCCGCAATCAGTGCCGCCGCAGCAGTGGCGCTCCAGTGCTCGTTTGGGCTCAAGTTGCCAGCGATGCGTTCCGCCTTTTCGATCACCGCAACTCGGCCTCATCTCTCGTCCGCCTGGCGTGACAATACGCAATCTTGTCCGACAAAACGCAGTCCTCGGACAACAGAGATTCACAAACTTTCATATCGACGGGAGCGGTATAGTCAGCGCGTCATAGACTGTGATTCTTGGCCCGTACGCCGCCTGAAAGACTCCGATCCCGCTCGCGGGCCGAATCAGGTTGGTGCGGTCGAATATGTTCAGGAGAATGATGCGATTAGTAAACTTGCCGATTCCGGGAAGCGTGAAGTCCCGGGCTGCGCTTAGATTGATCTGCCATACGTCTGGAAGCGGCGTCTGGTTGGCGAAGCCTCCGCGCAATCCGCTGCTGAACAGGCCATCACAGGTGAACTGGTAGTCGTTCCATCGATAGGCGAGCCCGCCGGAAGCGCCAACCAGAGGCGTGTGATCGAGCACGAAATAGTGCCGGTCGATGTAGGACAGTTCGCCGGGCGGAAAGTTGTACTGCCCGGAGGCAACGCCGATGTCTTCTTCCCGCGCGACGAAAAGATTGAGGCGAGCCGAGAGATTTTCAACATTATAAGTCAACGAGTTTTCGGTTCCTCCACCGTAACCCCGAACGTAGTTGAATGGCACGTCGATCGGCACGAAGCCGAATTGGCCTTCGTCGAGGTAGTGGCGGTCGATTCGGAAATAGTTATCCTGGGCGAACACCAAGCGGGGCGAAAAATGATGCGTAAAGCCAACGTCCCAGGTGTAATCGGTCTCGGCGAAGGGCGAAGCGTTGCCGGCCGGACTCGTTCCGATTGCTCCCGTCGTACCCTTAAAGAGCCGGAAAATGTCAGGCGATACGTTCTGAAAATTGGGCACCTGAAAGTTGCGGGCGAAGCCTGCGTGCGCCAATGTGTCGGGACGCAGCTTATAGACGAAGTTTATCGTCGGACTGAATTGGCTGTCGTTAGTGAAGCCGGTCACGCGATCCCACCGCGAGCCGAAGTTGACGCTTAGTCGGTCGGTAAGCTGCCAAGTGTCTTCGAGATAAACCCCATAGACGAGATTAAGCTCGTTCAGGTTGGCGCTCACAGAGATCGGCGTAATGGTCGGCTGGCCGCTTACGATCGGGAACACCTGCGAGGTCTGGTCGGATTCGACACCATATTCGCCGAGATAGAAACCTGCGCGCAGCGAGTGCGGTCCAATTCGGCGGGTGAGATCGCCTTCCAGCGTGTTCGAGAGGTCGCTGGTAAAGACATTCGACGATACTCCCTGGTAAATGAGCTCGGCGGTTGGATCCGGGTAGAAGGTTTCGGCGTTGTAATGCGCCGAATACGCCAGTTGATAGTCCCACTCCGTGCCTATCGCGCCGCTCAGGGCCAGCACGCCGCAATAATCCTGTTGGTTCAAGCCGGAGTTGATGTCGCTCGACGGAAAAAACGCCGGGTTGACGTGATCGAGCCGGTATTCCGGGGGCAGATTAGGTCGGTTGGGAAATTGATTGAAGGCTAGAGTCATTCCGGAGATCAGGCTCAGCTTTGCGTTTGGACCCAGCGTGTAGGTCAAATAAGCGAATCCCTGTCCCTGGGTAACGGCGTCATGGATCGGGTCGGGCGCCGGAACCGCCGAGCTGAAGCCAAGATTGGACTGAGTGAAAGTGCCGGTAAGGTAATAGCCAAGGTTGCCGTCGCAGCCGGCGATCTGGAAGTTCCCCTGGGCCGTGTCGCGCTGCCCACCGATGATCGTCGCGTCATTCCTGCTGTTCCCGTCGCATCCGCTTTTGGTGCGGATATCGATCACGCCCGAGGTGCGATAGCCGTAGCGCGCGGGCAACACCCCATCCATCAGGCTGACGCTCTGCACGAAGTACGAGTTCAGCAGTTGAGTGAAGGTAGGATCGGTATTCAAATCGAGCGGCAGCATAATGCCATTCATCTGGTACTGGATACCCATGTGCTCGCCGCGAATGTGTATCTCCTGGTTCTGATCGAGCGCCACGCCCGGCATCTGCAGCAGCACGTCGTTGAGGGGCGTGGCCTCACCTTCGGGCAGATTGGAAATGTCTTTCGCCGTCAGCGTGTACCTACTGGTACCGGAAGTGGAAAGGCCGTTCTGCGCACGAAGACGATTCGCAGTTACGGGCAGAACCAGCGCCGTAATCGATTTGAGCGTAATATTGATGGGCGCCGGTTTGCGTTGCGGCAGTGTCACGGTCGCGCTTGCGGGCGCGAATGCCGCGCTTGAGGCGATGATCAGATAAGTTCCGAACCTCAGTCCCTTAAAGCGAAACAGACCCCGCCGATCGGTCCGGGTTTTGACAACGCCTGTTGCGGCAGCGGACTTCAGCGTGACCGTCGCGCCGCTAATCGGACGACCCAGCGCGTCCCTAATGACTCCGGATACAATACTAACTGAGGCGGCGTTCTGCGCGCCGAATGCTGTTGAACAGAAAAGGATGACCGCCAGCAGGACTGAGAGAATCCGACAGGGACTGAAAACCATTCGCGCCTCCTCGCAACGCGGAGGTCGAATTCGAGTGAAGTCCGCGCCCGGCGCCCTACGGCTGGCTCAACGCCTGCCGCCATCGGTGACGCGAGTGGCTTTCGAGAATGCAGTTACCGACTGACGCTTCGAAAGTCAAGGTTGTTGCGATGCGCTACACGGTGCCGGTCTGACAAGAACGGAGCGACCCGAGCCCTGAGTGACGGCGTGAACCGCTTCAACGACCGGCTAAAGATCGGCGAATTGCTACGCGGCTTGCGGGATTTTCAGCGAGACGGTCGTCGAGATTCCTGGACGGTCGATCGTGACGCCGCGAATTTGGCCGGCGCGCCGCATCGCGTGCTGATTGCGCGTGATCACGATATACGTCCAAGGATATTTCAGACCGCTCGAGATACCTTCGCAGCGGACGAGAATCGGCTCGCCGCTTTAATTTCCCGCCGGATCGCATCGCGCACGAGCCTTTCGATGCGCACGCCGCGGATGTATTCGCGCAACGCGTCGTTGATCAAGGTCTGGTAATTGCCGCCTCCGGCGCGATCCACCGTGGCCAGAAAGTGCTCGATGATGTCGTTGTCGAGACGAATCGTGATCCTTGTCTTTCCGGGAGTCCGGGGCACGACCGGACCGCGACGGGCATTGCTGAAGTCGTATTGCCTTTTCATCCGTGTTCTCTCTCGTACTGCGATTGCTCTCGACGCGTGGCCGTACGGGCCGAAATGATTCTGATGCGATCGCCGCGAGCCGTGTAGATGACGACTAGAATCCTTCCAAGCGACCCCATGCCGATCGCTACGAAGCGATCCTCATCCGGATCGTCGTCCGGTATCGTCAGCATCGCATCGTCGTCGAATACGGTTACCGCTTCGGCGAACCGAACCGCATGCTTCCGCAGGTTGCTCGCCGCCTTATCCGGGTCCCACTCAAACTCCACAGCCATCCCGCCTGTGCATATTTGTACATCGGAATCGGCGTCACGTCCATCGCCATGCGCATCGCCGGGAAATACGGCGATGCGCGCGCTCGGTCCGTCGTGGCGGATCGCTACGCGGCCTGCGGGGTTTTCAGTGAGACGGTCTTCGAGATTCCCAGACGGTCGATCGTGACGCCGCGAATTTGGCCGGCGCGCCGCATCGCGTGCTGGTTGAGGCATGGCGGTCGATTGGTCTTATCGGTTCAGACGCCGTGACTGAATTCTGGCGGTGAGCTAGGGTTAATCACAGATGGCCGGAGATGCGCTGAACATTCGGAATTCGGGCAATCGTGCGAAGCGATCAAGGAGGATGTCGGTATGCACAAGGTCGTTGTCGCCGGAGGTAGCTTTGCCGGACTGACCGCCGCTTTTGACCTCAAGCGCAGGCTCGGTTCGGACGTCGAAGTCACTGTCATCTCGAAAAGCGACCAGTTCGTTTTCATTCCCTCGCTGATCTGGCTGGTTCCAGGATGGCGCACGGAGAGTCAAATTTCGTTTCCGCTCGCGCCGTCGTTTCAGAAAAAAGGCATCCGATTCGTCCACGACGCGATCGCGCGGATCGAGCCTGAGCGCAACCTCGTTCACACCACCAATGGCGCAGAACCGTACGACTACCTGGTGGTGTGCACCGGGCCGTATCTCAACTTTGCGGCGGTTCCGGGAACCGGGCCCGAAGGCGGCTATACTCAATCGGTGTGCAACCTGCCGCACGCGCAAATCGCGCGGCGGCGATGGCAAGAATATTTACGCGACCCGGGCGACATCGTTGTCGGCGCCACGCAAGGCGCAAGCTGCCTTGGCGCCGCCTATGAAATGGCGCTCAATCAGGCGTACGCGCTGGTGCGCGCCGGAATCCGCGACAAAGTGCAGGTTCATTTTGTCACGCCGGAACCGTATGTTGCGCATTTCGGACTCGGCGGGATCGAGGGCGGCGAGGCGGCGGTAACGCGTCTGCTCGAAAAAAACCAAATTCAGGTGCACCTTAACGTCGCCGTCGACGGGATCACGCCGGATAAAATCCGCTTGAGCAACGGCGAGGAGATCGGATACCGATATGCGGCGCTGATTCCGCCATTCATGGGGATTGAGGCGGTCCGCAATTCGCCCGGGATTGGCGACGCCAAAGGCTTTATCCCGGTGAACGACTATTACCAGCATTCTCAGATCGACAATATCTACGCCGCCGGGATCGCGGTCGCGCTTGCTTCGCCCGATCCCACTCCGGTTCCAACCGGAGCGCCGAAGACCGCATACATGTCTGAAATCATGGCGCGGACGGCCGCGCACAATATCGCCGCGCGAATTCACAAGGAGAAATTGTCTCCGGTTCCGATCGTCGATATTCAGGCGCTCTGCCTGCTCGACGCGGGCAATACCGGCGTGTTCTTCATGGTGGACCGGCTCCAGCGCAAGACGCGGCGCCGCACGATCGTGATGCCGGGGCCGATGATGCACGTGGGGAAGTTTATGTTCGAGAAATACTTCATGTGGAAAAGCCGCGGCGGAAGAACCTATCTCCCCTAACAGGTTGTTGAAGGGGTTTTTTCAACAACCTGCGGCAGGCCGGCGGATCGCTACGCGGCCTGCGGGATTTTCAGCGAGATGATTTTCGAGATTCCGGGGCGGTCCATTGTGACGCCGTGAATTTGGTCCGCGCGCTGCATCGTGCGCTGATTGTGCGTGATCACGATGAATTGCGAGCGGCCCTTGAGCTCGGAGAGCAGATCGGTGAAGCGCGCGAGGCTGAATTCGTCGAGCGGCGCATCGACTTCATCCATCACGCAGAACGGGCTGGGATTGAGCAGGAACAGCGAGAATACCAGCGCCATCGCGGAAAGCGCCTTTTCGCCGCCCGACAGGAGTCCGATCTCTTTGACCTTCTTGCCGGCGGGCTGAACGAGGATCGTGACCCCCGCCTCCGAGGTTTCGGTCGCCTCGACCAGTTCGAGGCGGCCTTTGCCGCCGCGCATCAGCTTGGGGAACAGCTCTTCGAAATTTTTTGCGGCGCCCTCGAAGGTTTCGGCGAAGCGGCGACGCGCCTCGCGGTTGAGCTTCGCGATCGTCTGAGTCAGGTCCGCGAGCGCGGCGTCGAGATCGGTCCGTTCGGCTTCCAAAGCGGCCGAGCGCTCTTCGAGCTCTTTGACCTCGCTGTCGGCGGCGAGATTCACTTCGCCGATTCGTTCGGCCTTGGCGCGCAATTCGACCAGACGCGATTCATCGGCGCAGCGGTCGCGTCCTTCGAGGGCGGGCACTATTTCGGCGGCGGCCGCGTCGAAATCGAGCTCGAACTTCTCGCGGAAGCTGCGCTCGAGTTCTTCGCTGAGCGTGTGCGCGCGTTCGCGGCGCAGATTGCATTCGGCGGCTTCGCTTTCGAGCGTGCGCAGATGGTCGAGGGCGGCCTTCAGGCGTTCGCGGGCGGCTTCGTGGCCGCGTTCGCGATCGGCGGATTCGGCGCCGAGGCGCGCCACGGCGGCTTCGAGTTCGGTTTCGCGCACGCGCGCGGCTTCTTCCTGTTCGGCGATCTTTTCAAGCTCGCGTGCAAACTCGGCGCGCTCGGCGTGGGCCCGTTCGAGGCTTTGGCGATGCTCGCGGAGCCGGGTCTCGACTTGTGCCGCCGTCTCGAGGGCGTGGGCGAGTTCGCGGCGCATCGCGGCAAGCTCGGATTTGCGCGCCTCAACGCGCGCCGATGCTTCGGCCACCGAGGCGCCGAGCTGTTCGGCGGCGGCGCGATGGGCCGCGATTTCGTCGCGCACGAGCGCAAGGCGCGAACGCGCTTCCTGCTCGGCAATCGCAAGCGCCTCGAGCCGGGCGTTCGAGGTCACGATGAGCGACGCAATCTCCTCGATCCTCGCGGCGGCGCCCGCGACTCGCTGCGCCGCCAGCGCGGCTTCCTGCTCGGCGCGACGGCCGGGCGGACGACGCTGACCGGCGAGGGCCTGCAGCACAACGATGGCCACTCGCTGCTGCTGGCCTCGGTGTCGCAGGCGTGCGTATCGTATGACTGCGCATGGGCCTTCGAGCT
>JAJZAG010000122.1 GCA_021799555.1 Deltaproteobacteria bacterium
GATGATACCGTCGCCCTCGCAGGCTTCGCAGCGTCCGCCCTTGACGTTGAACGAGAAGCGGCCGGGGCCGTAACCGCGAATGCGGGCTTCGGGCAACTGCGCGAACAGCTCGCGAATATGGGTGAATAGGCCGGTGTAAGTCGCGGGGTTCGAGCGCGGGGTGCGGCCGATCGGACTCTGATCGACGTGAACTATTTTGTCGAGATGCTCGACGCCTTCGAGCGACTTGAAGGCGCCGGCGCGTTCGCGCGAGTGGTTGAGTTTTTGCGCGAGCGCGCGATAGAGCGTGTCGAGCACCAAGGTCGATTTTCCCGAGCCCGAGACGCCGGTGACGCAGGTGACCACGCCGAGCGGGAACTGGACCGTGAGATCGCGCAGATTGTTCTCGCGCGCGCCCTTGATCGTGAGCGCCCTGGGTCCGGGTTGGCGGCGGCGCGCGGGCACCGCGATTTCCATTTCCCCGGAAAGATATTTGCCGGTCAGCGAATCGGGATTATTGATTACCTCGTCGGGCGTTCCCTGCGCGACCACATAGCCGCCGTGGGCTCCGGCGCCCGGTCCCATGTCGATCAGGTGATCGGCCTCGAGCATCGTGTCGCGATCGTGCTCGACGACCAACACGGTATTGCCCAGCTCGCGCAGGCGCTTGAGCGTCGCGAGCAGGCGCTGGTTGTCGCGCTGATGGAGCCCGATCGACGGTTCGTCGAGGATGTACAGGACGCCGACGAGACTAGATCCGATTTGCGTGGCGAGCCGGATGCGCTGCCCTTCGCCGCCCGACAGGCTACCCGCGGTGCGATCGAGCGTCAGGTAGTCAAGTCCGACGTCACCGAGGAAAGCGATCCGTTCGCGGATTTCCTTGAGGATGAGCCTGCCGATTTCGGTTTCCTGTTTGGTGAGCTGGGGCGCAGCGAAGAATGCCGCCGCCTGCTTTATCGACATCGCGGTGACTTCGGAGATCGACTTGTCCTGGAAACGGACGAACAGGCTTTCCTTCTTGAGCCGCGCGCCCGCGCACGACGGACACGGACGCATATTCATGTAGCCTTCGAGCACTTCGCGGATTCCTTCAGATTCGGTTTCCTTGTAGCGCCGGTCGAGCCATTGGAGCACGCCTTCGAAGGCGCGCGCGTACTGGCCGTGATGATGCCCGCGATTATAGGCGAACTCGATCTCCTCTTCGCCGGAGCCGTTGAGGATCGCCTTGCGCACTTTGGCGGGGATATTTTTCCACGGGGTATCGAGGCCGAACTTGTAGTGAGCCGCCAGCGCTTCGAGCACGGGCTGCATGTAGTTCATCGTGGCCCACGGCGCGATGGCGCCGTCGGCGATGCTCAAGTCCTCGTTCTGGACAACCAGTTCGGGATCGAAATACATGATCGAGCCGATTCCCGAGCATTCGGCACAGGCGCCGTGCGGACTGTTGAAGGAAAACATCCGCGGCGTGATCTCGGGATAGGAAATCCCGCAATCGACGCAAGCGAAACGCTGACTGAAGTAGATGCCTTCGGCGCCTTTCTTCTCGTCGAGGCGCTCGATCTTGAGGAGGTCCTGTCCGTACTTGAAGGCGACTTCGAGCGAATCGGCTAGGCGCTTTTCGATCCCCTTGCGAATCGCGAGCCGATCGACCATCACCTCGATCGTGTGGCGGGTGTTTTTGTTCAGCGCCGGCTCCTCGCCGAGTTCGTAGAGCTTGCCGTCGATCTTGACCCGCACGAAGCCTGCGCGGCGCATATCGGCGAGCTCTTTTTTATACTCGCCCTTGCGGTCCCGGACGATCGGCGCAAGCACATGGATCCGCGAGCCATCGGGCCACGCCATCAAGCGATCGACGATTTGCTGCACGCTCTGCTGAGTGATCTCGCGGCCGCAGTTGTAACAGAATGCGTGGCCCACACGCGCAAAGAGCAGACGCAGGTAGTCGTAGATTTCGGTGATCGTGCCGACGGTAGAGCGGGGATTGCGCGAGGTGGTTTTCTGTTCGATCGAAATTGCCGGCGATAGCCCCTCGATCGAATCGACGTCCGGCTTCTCCATCTGCTCGAGGAACTGCCGCGCGTATGCTGACAGCGATTCAACGTAACGGCGCTGGCCCTCGGCGTAAATCGTGTCGAAGGCGAGCGAGGATTTTCCGGAACCGGAAAGGCCGGTAATGACAACGAGCTTGTCGCGCGGGATCTCGAGATCGATATTCTTGAGGTTATGCTCTCGCGCGCCCTTGATTATGATCTTGTCGGCCATCGCGATCCGTCTGGTTTATTTCTCGCGCGCGGCCGCCGTCCGCGCGGCGTATTCGATTGCGGCGATCATGCTCGAGGGATTCGCGGCGCCCGCGCCCGCGATATCGAATGCGGTGCCGTGGTCGGGCGAGGTGCGGATAAACGGGATCCCGAGCGTTACGTTCACCGCGCGATCGAACTCGAGCGTCTTCAGCGCGATTAATCCCTGATCATGATACATCGCGACCGCCGCGTCGAATGCGAAACGTCCCTCTGAACGGATAAACGCGGTATCCGGCGCAAGCGGCCCGAACGCGTCGATTCCGGCGCGCCGTGCGGCGGCGATTGCAGGCTCGATCACGCGGATCTCCTCGGTGCCGAAAATCCCATTTTCCCCGGCATGCGGATTGAAACCGAGCACTCCAATTCGCGGCCGCGCCACCTTGAGCCGCGTGCGCATATGCTCGCCGAGCAGCACGATTGTGTCGAGCACCGCGGGCCTGGTCAGGCGCCGCGCAACGCTCGCAAGTCCGACATGCACGGTCACCAGGGCCAGCTTCAGACGCTCGCCCGCAAACATCATACGACACCGGCGCGCATGGCCCAGATGCGCGAGCAGCTCGGAATGGCCGGGAAAGCGATGG
Source organism: Deltaproteobacteria bacterium (assembly GCA_021799555.1). Taxonomy (GTDB): domain Bacteria; phylum Desulfobacterota; class Binatia; order Binatales; family Binataceae; genus JBARDN01. Next base: position 2,864 of record JAJZAG010000122.1, read on the forward strand.
CCGGCGCGATCCCACCATTGCTTGCTGATCGGTGCCGTGACCAGAGCGTCGGCGGCGCCTGCGAGCGCCATTTTCGCGCCCGCAACGACATAGCGGTACGAGGCATCGCCGCCTTCAACAGTAGGCTTCCCCGGGCGGCGCGCGCGCGCATTAAGCTCGGAGAGCGCAATCACCGGGAGCGCGCCACGGCCCACGGCGGATTGGTCCTGACGCAATACGCGCGGCTCGATTCCGATATGCAGCCGGCGCGCCGTTTCGGACATCACGCTGAAATCGCCGATCACCACCAGCGCCGGCGCGCCACGGTGGCGCGCGAGGCGCGCCGCCGACTTCAGAATGACCTCGGGGCCGATCCCCGCCGGATCGCCCATGCTGACGGCCAGTAGCGGATGCGCCTTGTCCCGCAGCCCCTTCAAGCTAGTACAACGTCTCGACGTCGTGTTCCTTGACCAGCTCGGTTTCGACCCACTGCTCGGTCTCGGACTTGGCCCTCTGATCGACGAGCCGTTCGCGGATGAAGTCTCTCACATCGGCGAGCGGCCGAACTCCGGGAACCTCATGAGCTTCAACCTTGAGGATATGAAAGCCGTGGACGGTGCGGACGACCTGCGAAACGTGGCCGGGTTTAACTTTCTTGATCGCGTCCAGAATGGTGTTGTTGATGTCGCCCGGATCGAACCATCCGAGCGAACCGCCATTGTTCTTGGAGACGTCGTCCGAATACTTGTGGGCAAGGCTGCCGAAATCGTAGCCCCTGGCGGCCTCTTTTCTGATCTGCTCGGCGCGGCTTTTCAGTTGCGCGACCTGCTTGGGAGTAGCGTTGGCCGGAACGCCGATCAGGATTTGTGCGAGGCGGTAACGTTCCTTGGGGATGGTGAAATCGGCCTGATGCTGCTGGTAGTAAGCCTGGATTTCGGAATCGGAAATCTCGACGCGATCCCGGACCTGCTGCTGGATCATCATTGCCTTCTCGAGTTCCTGGCGCGCTTGCTTGCGAAAATCGCGCATCGTCATCCCGCTCTGCGCGAGCGCGGCCCTGAACTCTTCGGGCGTCATATGGCGCTCGCCGCGAATCTGCTCGGTGTAACGATCAATTTGCGCGTCATCGATTTTCGAGGAGTACTTCTCCGCCTCGGCTTGGAATAGTTTGGCGGCGATCAATTCCTTGAGCATCAGCTTTGCATCGGAGTTGTCGGCGATATCATCAGTCTTGACCGGATGGCCCATCGCGACGCTGAACGCCTCCACATCGTGCGCGGTGATCGGATCGCCGTCGACGCTCGCGAGCACCCGATCGACCGATTGCTGGGGGACGGCTTGCTGAGCTGCGGGTTGCTGGGCTGCGGCTTGTTGGGCCGCGGCTTGTTGGGCTGCGGCTTGTTGGGCTGCGGCTTGTTGGGCTGCGGCTTGTTGGGCTGCGGCGGGCGGTAGGCCGCACAATGAAAGGGTCACGAGCGCGGCGGCTACGGCGCCGGCGCGAATTGAGTTCGGCGAAAATATAGCCTGCATGGCTCTAATTGGGGGCCGTTCTCGCATTACCGGCCGGCCAAGACTTCAACTTTTCACAGCCTGCCAGCGCCTGCAAGATGCCGTCAACCTGCGCGAACAGGCGTTCGTAGTCGCCGGGCTCGAGTTGGACCATCACCTGGAACGAGGGCGTCAGCTTCAGCGTCCTTCGGTTGGCGGAGGCGAGCGCGGTGAGTTTTGCGGTATCGACGGGAGCGTCGGGATGGAAGCGGACTTCGAGCAGATTGTTTTTGAGGATTGCGCTCAGGATCAGCAGAAGTTTCATCTGCCGCCGCACGTTCATCGCCGCGACCAGGTTATCGATCAGAGTCGGCACGGGTCCGAAGCGATCGCGCATTTCGTCTTTGAGGTCGGCGAGATCCTGTTCGGAATCGGCGCGGGCGAAACGCCGGTACAGAACCAGGCGCTCGTTCTCGTCGGGCACGTAGGTTTCGGGAATATAGGCGGGAATTCCGAGCTTCAGCTCGGGCTCGAAATCAGGACGGCGCTCCTGGCCGCGCAACTCCGCGATCGCCTGCTCCATCATCTCGGTGTACAGCTCGAAGCCGACCGCTTCGATCTCGCCGTGCTGCTCGCGGCCGAGGAGATTACCCGCGCCGCGATGTTCGAGATCGGCCATGGCGAGTTTGAAGCCGCCGCCGCTTTCGGCGTCAACCATCTCGCGCAGCGCGTCGATGCGGCGCTTGGCGTCGCGGGTGATGATGTGCTCGCCGGGAATCAGCAGGTAGGCGAAGGCCTTCTGCCGCGAGCGTCCGACACGGCCGCGCAACTGGTAGAGCTGCGCGAGGCCGAAATGATCGGCGCGATTGATGATCATCGTGTTGGCGTTGGCGATATCGAGTCCCGATTCGATAATCGCCGAGCAGACGAGAAGGTTGACGCGGTTCTCGATAAACTCGCGCATCACGTCTTCGAGCTGGCGTTCGCGCATCTGGCCGTGGGCGACCGCGACTTTCGCCTCCGGGATGAGGCTGCGCAGATGGCGGGCCATATATTCGATATTCTCGACGCGGTTGTGGACAAAGAAGACCTGGCCGCCGCGGTTGAGCTCGCGCAGAATCACGTCGCGGATAAGTCCGTCGTCGAAGTGGGCGACGAAAGTGCGAATCTGCTGGCGATCCGGCGGCGGCGTCTGGATCACCGACAAATCGCGTATTCCCAACATCGCCATGTGCAGCGTGCGCGGAATCGGTGTCGCCGTCATCGTCAGCACCGGCACCATCGTCTTGAGCTTCTTGATCCGCTCCTTGTCGGCGACGCCGAAACGATGCTCCTCGTCGATAATCAAGAGGCCGAGGCGCGGGATGCTGATGTCGGAGGAGAGCAGGCGATGGGTTCCGACGACGATATCGACCTTGCCGAGGGCGACTTCGTCGATGACGGCCTTGTTTTCCTTCGCGCTACGAAACCGCGAGACCATCTCGACCCGAACGGGATAATCGGCGAACCGCTTGCGCATCGTGTTCCAATGCTGCTCGGCCAGAATCGTAGTGGGAACCAGCACCGCGACCTGGCGCCCGTCCATCACCGCGATAAACGCCGCGCGCATCGCGACTTCGGTCTTGCCAAAGCCAGCGTCGCCGCAGATCAGCCGGTCCATCGGTTTGGCCCGGGTCAGATCGCGGACGACGTCGTCGATGGCGGCCTGTTGATCGGGTGTTTCTTCGAACTCGAAGCGATCGCAAAACTCGTGATAGTCGCGGCCCGGATGCGGGAAGGCGTGGCCTTCGAGAACCTCGCGCGCCGCGTAGATTTCGAGCAGTTCGGAAGCCATCGCGAGCACCGCCTGGCGGGTGCGGCGCTTGACCTTGTCCCACGATCCGCTGCCGAGTTTATCGAGGCGCGGAGCTTCGCTGTCGCTGCCGATATAGCGCTGGACAAGATTAATCCGCTCGACGGGCACATACATCGTGTCATTGCCGGCGTACTCGAGGTTGAGAAAATCGCCTTCAACGTCGGCGACCTTCAGATGCTTGAGGCCGCGGTAGCGTCCGATCCCGTGATCGATGTGGACGACCACGTCGTCGGGCTTGAGTTCGGAAAGATTGAGCCTCGCGCCCTTGGCGACGGGGCGGCTTTTGCGGCGCGCGCGGGGTTCGCCGAAAATTTCCTCTTCGCTGTAAACGTAGATGCCGTCGGCTTGCAGCACTGCGCCCGCCGAGATTTCCCCTTCAATGATCGCGGGTCGGAAGTCCGGCCATTCGAGCAGGGTGCCGAATGACTTGCACTCGGTATTTACGGAGAGATCGTATGCTTCGAGATGACGCCGCAGCCGCGCTGCCTGGTTTGGGCCTTCGACGATCATCAGCGCTCTGCCTTGCCCGCGCTGGACCTCGCGAAGCTGCTCGGCGAGCGGCTCGAAGCTTAAGGCGGCGCGCGCGCCCGGCATCTCGGGCGACGTCAGGCGGAGACTTAGGCGGGCGTTGACCTCGATCGGCGGCGCCCATCCTTCGCGCGGCGGCGCGGCGGTCACGAGCGATCCGATCTCGACGGCGGTGAACGCCGAGAGCGCGCGCTCGAACTCCTCGGCAGACAGGTACATCGATTCGGGTTCCGGGAAAAACCTGGGCGCCGATTCCGCCGCGGCGGATTCTTCCGCCACGCGAGCGGCGAAGCGCTCGGCGTCAGCGCGAATCCTCCCCGGGTCGACGAGCCACAGCACCGCTCCTTGCGGCAGGTAGTTGGCGATCGTTTCAAGCGGTGCGCCATACGCGTACGGCATGAGCAGCTCGGCTCCGGGAAACAGCAGGCCATTTTCCAGCGTCTCGGCCAGTTCACCTGCCTCTTTGCGCACCATCCCGATATCGGCCGCACGCACGGCAACGCGATCGCGCAGGTGAGAATCCTTGAGCGACTCGGGCGCGACGAAGCGCGTCCGCACGATCGTCGCCTCAGCGATATCGCCGGCGGAACGCTGGCTCGCGATATCGAAGCGCCGGACCGAAGTGATCATGTCGTCTTCGAGTTCGAGGCGAATCGGCGTGTGGTAAAGCGGCGAGAAGACGTCAACAATTCCGCCCCGAACGCTGAAATCTCCGGGTTCTTCAGTTTGCGGCACGCGTTGATAGCCCGCGGCGGTGAGCGCCTCAACGAGCAGATCGAGATCGAGACGTTCGGCGGCCGCGACGCGGATTATCGAGCTGCTGAGAATCGCCCGTGGGATGGTTTTCGTCATCATCGCCTCCACCGACGTGACGACGATCGGCGCCGGCGTGCGAAGCATCGCGAACATCGCGGCGATCTGCGCCGCTTGCGTATCGGCGGCGGGCGACAGATTCGCCATCGGCTTAAGCTCCCACGCGGGCAGATGATACACCCGGCGCGCAGGCGCGTCGGCGTCCGCAGGCTCGTCGAGGAAGAACGCGGCTTCATGGGCGAGCGCCTCGGCCTCGCTGGCGCGCGGGGTCACAGCGACGATGGGGCGTGCGAAGCCGAGCGCGGTTTCGCGCAGCAGAAGGGGCGTCGCGGCGCCTTTCAGCCCCATTACGGGTAGTCGCCGCGCGTCGCCGGATTCGAGCCGCGCACGCAGCTCGCTAGCGGCTTCTTTTAGACTACGCCACACTGTTTTCTTCGCGCCGAACACAACTTCGCCTTCCCGGCGCGGAGGTAATAATCCACGCGGGCAGCGGCGATGGTGACTATAGCAGAGATTTACGTGCGAAGGGCGCGCGAGGATCCGGATACCCTGAATTTCGAATGCCGAAAATCGCGAGTGAGCTATTCGGTCAATGGCGGCGCCGCGTTTGCGACCGGCTGGTTGATCTGGCCGACATGCACTTCAATCCGCTTGGTCGCGTGGCCGCCACCCGGCAGTTCACGAATCACGGTGAGATACATCGTGTCGCCCGGCTTGAGTCTCGAGATCGCCTGATCAAGGTCCTGCTGGGTGCGCACGCGATGGTCATCGACGGCGACGATGAGATCGCCGGCGAGGCCCAAATCACCGCGCTTGGCGAGCTGCGAGGTTACCAGCGTTCCAATTCCCGGAATGATGCTGAGCGCGGTGGAGGCGGTTGCGCCGAGAGCATTGGCGCCGGTGCTGCCGTGAACTCCGGCAGCCCAGGCGGGACTGTTTGGATCAACGGTCAGCACCTCGAGGCCGTGCTCTTCCATTCCGAGATAGCACTTGGTCGTCTCCTGAACGGTGATTCCGAGGTACGGCTTGCCGTGAGGCATCAGGCTGTTCGGATTATTGCCGTTGGTAGAGGTTGAATCGCCGTTTTCGGTGCCGGGCTGATAGTTGGGATTGATCGAGGTCGTGGTCTCGCCGGGCTGGAAGCTTCGGCCTCCTGGCGTGACCTCGAGGCCGGGTTTTGGCGCGACAAGTCCCGGCTGTGGCGCGATTTCGAGCGTAGTGTCGCCGCCTGAGCCTTGCGAACCGATTCCGGAAGGAGGAACCGGCGCGGAAAGCTGCGATTGCGCATCGGACGGCGCGGAGGAATTTTGCGCCACCGCGAAACTGGCAGCAGTCAGAATCGAAGCAGCGGTGATGCAAAGCGCGAGCTTGCGAAGCCGGGTCATGTTTAGTTATCGCGGTCCAGACCGCGATGCGATCATAAGCCGGGTGGTCCGGACTCTCAAGTGGCGTCGCATCGAGCTTGAATCGGATGGCGCTCGCGTGCGAAATTCGCGCCATACCCGCCATGAAGATCATATCGACCGTTGCCCTCGCCACGCCTGAGCGCGCCGCGATTTCAACCGCTGTGCCCGGCGTCGAATTGCTTGACCGCGCGTGCCGCTCGCCCGAGGAAATTTCGGAATTTGTTTCCGGCGGATGCGACGTGCTGCTGTCGTTCCGGATGCCGGACGATATCGTTAGGCGGGCGCGCGGGCTCAAGTGGGTTCAGTTACTGAGCGCGGGAGCGGATCACGCGCTTGGCGGGCCGCTGAAGGGGGCGTCGATTCCAATCACGACCGCAAGCGGTGTCCATGCGACGCCGATAGGCGAGTACACGATCGCGTCGATGCTGGCGTATGCACGGCGCTTTCATGTGACGATTCGCGCGCAAGAGCGCCGCGAATGGGTGCGGCGCGCGGTGATTTCGAGCCTCGACGTGATTCGGGGGAAAACGCTCGGAATTGTCGGCTACGGGTCGATCGGACGTGAAACCGCGCGCCTTGCCGAGGCGTTCGGGATGCGGGTGCTGGCGCTCAAGCGCAATCCGTCGGAGCGGCGCGAGACGGGATGGACTCCGCGCGGGGTTGGCGACCCGGAGGGCAGGATACCGGCGCGATGGTATGGGCCGGAGCAATGCTGCGAGCTGCTCGGCGAGAGCGATTACGTTAGCGTGACGTTGCCGCTGACAGCGGCAACGCGGGGGTTTATCGGCGTCAAAGAGATTGCCGCGATGAAGTCCGGCGCGTATCTCGTCAATATTGGACGCGGCGCGGTGGTCGATGAAGCCGCGCTGGCGGCGGCGCTGGCGGCAGGAAAGATAGGCGGTGCGGGACTTGACGTGTTCGAGCGAGAGCCACTGCCGGCGGACAGCCCTCTATGGGATTTCGAGCACGCGATTCTGACGCCGCACGTGTCCGGCGATTTTCGCGGTTACATGGGACTCGCATGCGAGCTCTTTGCTGAAAATCTTCGCCGCTTCCAGAGTGATCAACCGCTCCTGAACCGGGTCGATCCGGTACACGGTTATTGATTAAGACTGGCGCGCGAGCGTACCGCGGCGAGAAAGCGCTCTTTCAAGTTGTCGAAGGGG